>JARFPR010000492.1 GCA_029288195.1 Gammaproteobacteria bacterium
ACCGTCGTGTTTATGTTTTTAATTCACGTCGGCTTCTGTGTTTACGAAGTGGGGGCCTCGCGCTACAAAAACCATACCCACACCCTGATGAAGAACACCATGGTTATTCCGCTGGTAACTGTCACCTTCTTCTTCTTCGGCTGGTGGATTTATTTCGCCTTTGTCAATGGTCCCTGGATCATCGGTCCCCTGGTAGATGCCCCGTTTGCGACACCCTGGAGCGAGCTGATGGGCACGCATATGGGTGGTGCACCGCAAGAGGGCAGTGTTCTGACCGCGGACGATACCGCATTCTGGGCGCGTATTAACGGCGTGTTCTGGGCCGCTTTCCTGTTGTTTTCGTGGACGGCTGCTTCGATCGTCTCCGGTGCGGTCATCGAGCGTATCCGCCCCAGCGCTTTCTGGGTACTGGCGGTGGTCATCGGTTCCTTCACCTGGATCATCGATGCTTCCTGGGGCTGGTCCTGGAACGGCTGGATGGTGCAAAAACTGGGTTATCACGATGCCTATGCGTCGGGAGTAATCCACGCGATAGCCGGCGGTTTCGCCCTGGGTGTACTGCTGGTGCTGGGTCCGCGTATCGGCAAATTCGCGGCTGACGGCACGCCGAGAAATATTAATCCGCATAATCCCTGGCTGGTCACCATAGGACTGTTCCTCATTTATACCGGTTTCTGGGGCTTTTACGTGGCCTGTAATATCCCGATTATCGATGTCTATGGTCCCGCGATGCTGGACGTGCCGGACAAAACCTTCTTCAGTGCCACCAACATATATCTGCAACCGACTACCTTGTCTGCAATTACCTTTAACTTCCTGATGTCGCTGTCGGGCGGTTTGATGGCGGCCTACCTGGTCTCGGATGGTGACGCATTCTGGACCTACTCCGGCGGCCTCGCGGGTGTCATCGGTGCCTCGTCGGGTAACGACCTGTACCACCCGATCCAGGCCATGCTGATTGGCGCTGGCGGTGCGATCCTGGCTTACAAGATGCACTTCTGGGTAGAGCGGAGGTTCAAGATCGACGACGCCGTCGGTGCCGTTGCGGTGCACGGTTATGCCGGTTTTTACGGTATTGTCATGGCTGGTTTCATGCTGTGGGGTTATCCGTCCTCTCCGTTTGAAGGTTATGCGCCGATTTCACCTTGGGGCAATTTCCTGGGTGCCTTGATCATGTTCTTTGTACTAGGTTTCTTTCCGGCACTGATTGTGTCGAAGATCCTGCATAGCATGGGCAAGCTACGTATCCCGCGTGAAATTGAACTGGTCGGCCTGGATATCAACGTCGAAACGCAGCGTTCGATAGATGCCGACGAAGTTGCTCGGGCGATTCGTGAAGAAGCCGGGTAGTGGCTCCTGATTTCATATGTCGATAACTGAATTACATTTGGAGAAAATACTATGTCCACAGGTTTAGTTGATAACTGGCTCAATCTTGATACCTTCGGTGCGATCTATCCTTTCGTTGGATCGGAAGGATTTCTGACCATTCTGGGATTGATTTTCTGGTTTGGCTGGCACGTCTGGCAACATCAGAAGGAATCCGCCGAATTCAAGGGTGATATCGAAAACATCAATAGGCAGGGAGGTCCCGGAAAGGTCCTCGATAATGAAGCCAGCAGGGAAATGAAGGATTCTGTCGGGCGCTAATTGCCGGCAGTATTCTTTGTAGCGTTTTGCAAATGAAGCCCCTTCGATTCCTGATCGAAGGGGTTTTTTATTGCTAACACCGAATGCGCATATTCCGACGATTTCCAATATGAGTTTGCGATGATTAAAAATGCACTCTCGGTTATGCCGACGCGACCGATCGTGTATATCGTGCCCGCGATAGTGATACTGGTGATGTCGTTTTACTACGGGGATATATATACCAAGTGCCAGGGCAACAAGCAATTCCGGGCATCGCTAAACGAGTTAATGACTGCAACGGGTGCTTCCGGGCAATTCCGGTTAACGGATGCGACGGATTTTGGCTGGGACAGGGTCAGGGTCGTCACCGATTTCAAACCCGAGGCGAGCGGCGCCGAATGCCCCTTCGACTGGAACTGGCCCGGCGGTGAACGCGATTCGCTGATCGCATCCGGACTTCTGACGGTACTGATATTTGTGCGCAGGGGCGCGATTGTTAATTACCTGGAATTGCGTCATGACGAAGTCGCATTTCACGGTGCGGATTCCAGTTTATCCCCGCAAGCTGCAGTGTTTAGTGTTGGTGCGAATCCCGACCATAGCGGTGGCGTTAAGTTGACTTTGAACAATCCGGAATAGTCGAGTATGGGGATGCGGTAAATCAATCGCACTCGTAACGAGGGTTCACCCGTCACTTGCGGCTGGTTCTGGCGAGCGGGTAAATGGGTGTCGTATTACTGATATATCGCAGACCGGTTATTTGTAAAATGGCTTAGATTGAGTAAACCAGCCACGTCCCTGGGGGAAGCGGCTAGTCTTGTTAACACAGTGTTGAGGGTATTTTTAACGTGGCCACGATAATTGATGGTAAGGCGTTTTCGGCGAACCTGCGCGGAGAAATCGCGCGCAAGGTCGAAATTATAAAACAAAATCATTCCCTGACCCCGGGCCTGGCCGTAGTGCTGGTGGGTGAGGATCCGGCGAGCCAGGTTTATGTCCGCAGCAAGGGCAAGCAGACAGTTGAAGCGGGCATGAATTCCTACGAGCATAAACTCGACGTGAGTACCAGTCAGGATGATTTGCTGGCGTTAATCGACCAGTTAAATAATGATCCCGATGTTCACGGTATCCTTGTACAGCTGCCGTTACCTGACCACATCGATGAAGAAGCCGTGATCAACTCTATTTCGGTCGATAAGGACGTCGATGGTTTTCATCTCTCCAATGTGGGTCGCCTCTCGATCGGTGCCGACGGTATCGTGCCCTGCACACCACTGGGTTCACTGATGATGCTCAAGGATCATCTCGGCGATCTTTCCGGTATGAAGGCCATCGTTGTCGGACGCTCCAATATTGTTGGGAAACCGATGGCGGCACTGCTACTCAAGGAGAGTTGCACCGTCACCATCGCGCATTCTCGCACCCGCGATCTGCCGGGTGAATGCCGCCAGGCGGATATCGTGATCGCCGCGGTAGGGCGCCCTGAAATGGTCAAGGGCGACTGGATCAAGCCGGGCGCCACCGTTATCGATGTCGGTATTAATCGTATTGAGAACGAAGATGGCACCACGCGACTGGTGGGTGATGTTGAATTTGGTAGCGCGGCCGAAGTGGCTGGCGCCATCACACCAGTGCCGGGAGGAGTAGGGCCGATGACAATCGCTTGCCTGCTACATAACACCTTGCAGCAAGCTTGTCGCCTTAACCATGTCGAGGTTCCGGAATAACGCGGGTTACACCAATCGAGTTTGTTTGAGGTGGTGAACGTGATAATTTCGTCGCCTGTCTGACTGGAGCCAGGCCGATTATGTCCTTGATTCTGCGACGAAGCCTGATATTTATCACCCTGTTGGCCGTCGGGTTGTTAATTTATATGCTGTGGTTCGGCATGAAGGCGGATCGTTACGACGACACCGCCGTTCCCTATCTCAAATCGATCCTGCCGATCGTGACCAGCTGGCAATTTGAGCAGCTCAGGCCATTGTTATCGCCTACAGCTCGGCTTGAATTTGAAAACGAAAAGGTCCAGCAGGCCTACCAGTCTTTCAGTCGACTCGGACAATTGAAATCGACCGGCAAACCAACCTATCTGTGGGATCGTTCCGACACCAGCAAGTCCTTGGGAGATATCGAGATTATCGGTTACCAGGTGCCGTTGGAATTCGATTCTGGCCCCGCGACCATCAAGATAAATCTCGTTGCCGACGGAAGGTCATACTATATCCAGCATTTCGGTATTCACTCCGAAGTATTCGCCGACCAGCAGACTGTCTATTAAATCTTTTAAAAGCCTTTTAAATCGGAGCTAACCAATTTCCTTTGTATCCTGGAATTAGCAGGTCTCATAAAGATGCGTCGATCTACTTGTGGCGACTAGAACTAAGTTGA
The DNA here is from genome assembly GCA_029288195.1 of Gammaproteobacteria bacterium. Taxonomy (GTDB): domain Bacteria; phylum Pseudomonadota; class Gammaproteobacteria. The sequence goes on from JARFPR010000492.1 coordinate 4,021, forward strand.
TTTATATACCAGTTATCGCGCAATCCGCGCTTATAAAGCCAACGACTAACTTCAATTTGAACTGCCAAATAATCGCGCTAGATCATAGTGATAAAAATCGAAAAGCACCAAGTTGGTGCAGAAAATTTTTATAAAACAAGAACATAGATATCATTTTAGAGATTGGTTATGATGAGGCAGGTTCTGTCCGCTGGCGGATGAAACCCAACAATAATAACGCGAACCAGGGACTAACCGCGGTTCCCGAAAACACGGGACTGAGTCAAGGAAACAAAATCACGACGGCAGGGATGCTGTAGAAAACACTGTTGGAGAAACAGGCGTTTTAAAACCTACTCATTAGGGGGAAATCTGAAATGACACCTGAAGAACTACAAGCCGCAATTGCGGCGGCCAATGAGATAAACCTCGAGGTTTATTACTATTGGTGTACGGCAATCATGATCCTGATTCATGCAGGCTTCATGATGTATGAAATGGGGGCTTCACGAGTCAAGCACACGCTTGCGGCGGGAACCAAAAATATCCTGGCATTTGCCTATATGATTCCTACCTTCTGGATGTTCGGATGGTGGATCTACCTGGCGATGACCAATGGTTTTGTGCCTGATTTCGAGGCCGGCGCCGGCGGTGTGCCCTGGGGTGAAAGCATGGGACCGAATCTGCAGGATAACGCTACAGGTGTCTTCTGGGGTGCGTTCACACTGTTTGCCTGTACCACGGCGTCGATAATGTCGGGTGCGGTAATCGAAAGAATCCGCATGACGGCATTCATCATCCTCGCGGTTGTGTTGGGATCGGTAGTCTGGATCTTATCTGCATCCTGGGGCTGGCATTACGCTGGCTGGATGGTTACCAGTTGGGGTTACCATGATTTTGGTGCATCCGGCGTGGTACACATCATCTCGGGCTTCTTCGCACTGGGTGTATTGATTCACCTCGGTCCACGTATCGGCAAGTTCAATGCCGATGGCTCGGCCAATGTGATTCGTGGACACAGTCTACCGATGACCATGGTTGGCCTGATGCTAATTGTGGTTGGCTTCTTCGGATTTCTCGGTGGATGCGTAGTTTTTCCTGGAACCGGCATCAGTTGGTACGCGGATGAGTGGGCCAATATCTACGGTATGCCGACAACCTTGTCTGCCATTACTTTTAACACCTTGATGGGTGTGGCGGGCGGAATGATCGGCGCCTACACCAAGACACGCGACCCTTTCTGGATGATGTCCGGCGCCCTGTGCGGAATTATTTCGGTCGCGGCGGGAATGGATATGTACTATCCCGGCCTCACCTTCGTACTTGCATTTGTCGGTGGCGTTATCGGCCCAATCGCAGCTCAATTTATTGAGAAGATGGGAATCGACGACGCTGTTGGTGCGGTATCGGTTCACGGTGTCTGCGGTATCCTCGGTGTGGTTTTCGCCGGTATCTTTCTCGGCGGTTACCCGCCGTTTTCCGAGGACATCCCGACGATTACCTTCATGGGGCAGTTCAAAGGCATGATTGTCATGGTGCTACTTGGCTTTATCCCGGGATTCGTGCTTGCCTGGTTGTTCAAGGCGATGGGTATTCTGCGTGCCAGTGACGGGGTTCAGGAAGTGGGTATGGACGTCGAGATCGAAGCCATGGCCTATCCTGAAGACATCAAGACAAACTAAGGAGTATCAAAATGTTTAATTCAAGTCCAATCGAAAGCTGGGACGGCGCAGGCGTTTTCTACTCCTTCGCCGGAACTGGAATGACTGATCTCTGGTTCTGGGTTGCGGTGATATTGTGCATTATCCCGATGTTCGTAACCCTGAAGACCGAAAACCATCACGAAAATCAACACAAGTTCAGGAGTGACGATAGCGACAGCACCCACGGCGTCGAAAGATAACGCGAGCGGGTAGTACCGTTACGGCTCCACCTGGAAACAGGTGGAGCTTTTTTTTGCAAGAATCCGAATTGTTGCACCGCCGCTTTCGCAGAACTCCGCATGCGCGGGAGTGTCGTCAGAGTGTAAGTTCGTCTGCGGACAGTGGACGGTTGTTACCGCGCAGCATGACCAGCAGAACACAGCCGTTTGGGGTATGTGAACTGTGTTTCGAGCCCGGTAGCAGGCGCACGAAATCACCGTTTCGGTAAACGCTCCCGTCGCAGTCGATCAGCTCGCCTTCCATGACCAGGAATTCTTCGAAGCCCATGTGCTCATGCGGCCTGGATTGCGCACCGGGGTCCATGCGCAGCAGGAAACACTCGAACTCGCCATTTAACAAGTCACCGCTCAGTGCAACCCATGACATTCCAGGGATCGGCTCGCCGTAACGGTCATAGGGCTTGAACTCATCATCGCGGGTGCTGATGATTTTTCGCAGGCTGGTATCTAACATGGTTTTCTAGTGTCCCGGAATATGAAAAAGCGCGGCCCCGATGGACCACGCTTTGGTTTTACTCGACCTCGCAAAGAGTATCGTCAGGTTTGCAGATAAGCTTCCAGCGAATCGTCGAGCGCGTCCTTCCAGGGCGTGTGATGCGCAGGCGCCATGGTGCCGGTTAGTGCTGATTTGTAGCCGTTGTCACGAAAGGTCATGATGTTTTCCTTCTTGTGTTTTTTCCACTGGAAGAAGGCTTCATTCGAGCCGGCACAATCAAACTCGGGATAGTCGGTTAAGGCCATCAAATCCATGGTGTATTTGCCCTGGAACTCGATGCAGGCGTAATCGTCGGCCAGGTTGTCTTCCGCCTCGCGCCACCTGTCGATATCGGCATGCATCTCGGCCTGCGACGGCAGATCGATACGTCCCATGATGACGTCTCGTGCATACCAGGCCTGCGCGTCGAACATGTTGAAGGTATACCACTGGTCCTGCATCCCCAGGTACATCAGCTTGGGGTTGTGCTCCCAGACCACGCCGTTGTAGAGGTTGACCGGGTACAGGCGATTATTGGTCTTTAGCTTCAGATTCTCCGCCATGAACGGGAAGTGGTGCAGGTAACCGGTGCACAGAATGATCGCGTCAACCTCGGCGGTGCTGCCGTCCTTGAAGGTGGCGGTATTCTTTTCGACCTTTTCCAGTAACGGCACTTCCTGCCAGTTATCGGGCCACTTGTAGCCCATCGGTGCGGTTCGATGCGACACCGTGACCGATTTACAACCATATTTCCAGCACTGCGAACCGATATCTTCGGCCGAGTAGGAGGTGCCGATAATCAGAATGTCCTTATCCTTGAATTCCATCGCATCGCGAAAGTCATGCGCATGCAGTACCCGCCCGTTAAAGCTATCGAATCCGGGAAACTCGGGCACGTTCGGGGTTGAGAAGTGACCTGAAGCAACTATTACGTTATCGAATTCCTCGGTGTACTCGACGTCCTTTTTTTCGTCCTGAACGGTAACGTGAAACATGCCCTCATGCTCGTCGTAGGCTACATGGCGCACTGGCGAGTTAAATCGAATCCAGTCCCGCACCCCGGCTTTCTTCACGCGTCCCTCGATATAATCGAATAGCACCGCACGCGGTGGGTAAGAGGCAATGGGACGGCCGAAATGTTCCTCGAAAGAGTAATCTGCAAATTCCAGGCCTTCTTTCGGACCATTGGACCAGAGGTAGCGGTACATGCTGCCGTGAACCGGCTCACCGTACTGGTCGAGGCCAGTGCGCCAGGTGTAATTCCATAGCCCACCCCAGTTGTCCTGCTTCTCGAAACAGACGATATCGGGAATGTCGGCTCCTTTTTCTTTTGCCGACTGGAAGGCTCTTAATTGTGCCAGGCCGCTGGGGCCGGCTCCGATAACTGCAACACGCTTGCTCATCTAATCCTCCAACTGACTGATTTTGATCGGTATTTTTATTTGGAAACGGTTTTAATTGTGAGCCGTTAAGGTTAGGGAATATCGCCGCGATGGTCAACCTCATGGCCTGGAATCGGTATTTATTTTTAGCGGTTTTCGGTTACAGCAGATTTGCAATCGAAAGCGCGCTGATGTTTGATAGGCCACCAGTCAAAAACCGCAGCAAGTGCCCATGCCCGATCCTGATAAGCAGCCAGACGATGACGCATTGATGTCCCAACAGCATAGCGTTGAGGCGCTCGAAATCGCGATTGGCAAGCAGGTGCGTGCGTCGCGCAAACGCCTGAATCTAACCGTCGCTGCGCTTGCCAAGCAGGCGCAGTTGTCGACCGGGATGTTGTCGAAAATCGAGAACGGTCAGACCTCGCCGTCACTGGTAACACTAACCTCGCTGGCAAACGCATTGCAGGTTCCGGTGACCTCGTTTTTTCGAGGCTACGAGGAACAACGTGACGTCACCTATATCAAGGCAGGCGAGGGGTTGCCGATAGAGCGCCGCGGTTCGGGTGCCGGGCATCAATACCAGTTACTCGGGCACACCATTGGCAAGCCGTATAATATCGAACCCTACCTGATCACGATCGACGATCAGTCCGAAGTGTTTCCTGTGTTTCAACATGCGGGTACCGAACTGATTTATATGCTGGAAGGACGCGTGACTTACCGACACGCAAACAAAACCTATACCCTGGAGCCGGGTGACACACTTTTCTTCGATGCCGAGGCCTCGCATGGCCCGGACGAGATACAAAAACTGCCCTGTCGTTACCTTTCGGTCATCATTTCAGAGGCAACAACCCCTTAGATTGTTTCCTGTAAGGAAACAAAATTTCACTTCAGTTGACAGCTAAAGCGCGCTTCAGTAAGCTCGACCGGTTGATAAATCTCTATCGGAGAGGTAACTGACATGTGCGGAATCGCAGGTGTTTTATACAAGCAGGCCGGCACCCACGAAATTGGTAGAACACTGATCGATATGCTCGACGGTTGCCAGCACCGGGGCCCGGATAGCACCGGTTTCGCGCTCTATGGCGAAGACAAGGACCAGCTGCAGTTGCGTTTTATCGTGCCCACTGAAGCGAGCGCCAGAAAGAAAGCGACGGACAACATTGCGGCGCTGCTGGCGCGTCATAATGCCACCATTGAATCCGAACAGTCAGTTGGCTGTTCCTACCAAATAGCGGTTAATTTCGAGGGTGATCTGCTCGATTTCACCAAGCATATCGAGGAACATGCCAAGCTGGTTTCGGTGGGGCATACGCTGGACATCATCAAGGATGACGGCACCGCGCACGAACTCGACGAGGTTTACCATGTTGGCGATGTCAGGGGTACCCACGGTATTGGCCATGTACGCCTCGCCACCGAATCTGCGGTTCGTCCCGAGGCGGCGCACCCGTTCTGGGCCACCGGCTTCGAAGATATCGCGATCGTGCACAACGGCCAGATCACCAATTACTGGAAGATGCGCCGTCGCCTGGAGCGCCGCGGCTTTACCTTTCATACCGATAACGACAGCGAGCTGGTCGCGGTTTATCTCGCCGACAAGCTGGAACAGGGTAAGACCCTCGACAGCGTGCTCGAAACCGCGATCGCAGACCTGGATGGAACTTTCTCTTTCCTGGTGTCAACGCCCAACGAAATCGGCTACGCCAAGGACAACCTGGCCGCCAAACCGATGGTGTTGTACGAGACCGACGACATGATCGCCATCGCGTCCGAAGAAGTCAGCCTCAACCGGCTGTTTCCAGGGCAATCCATCAATTCAACCGAACCTGCTCCGGGGACTTTTCAGACATGGTCACGATCGACTTAAGCCAGACTGATATTACCACCGCCAATAACCAGATTCGTGACTGCGGTCAGTCGGGCCAGGATGTCGAAATCATCAACCCGGATGCGCGACACAATATCGGGGTTGGCCTGGTTGACCCAATAAAGGTGCGCGTCAGGGGTTCTGCCGGTTACTTTTGCGGCGGGCTGTCAGACAGCGCGCACTACGAAATTGAGCACAATGCCGGCTGGGCGGTGGGTGACAATATCTACTCTGGCTCGGTCGTGGTCGGCGGTAATGCGGGCGCCATAGCCGGGGTCGCCATTCGCGGCGCGGAAATCGTGGTGCGCGGCAATATGGGTAGCCGTGCGGGACAGGTGATGAAAGCGGGAACGCTGTGTTGCGGCGGCAACGCCGCCTTCATGGCGGGTTACATGATGTATGGCGGGCGCATTATCATTCTCGGCGATGCCGCGGCCAAGGTCGGGCAGGATATGAGCGCCGGGGAGATATTCGTCGGCGGCAATATCGAAAGCCTGGGTAACGACACCATGATTGTCGACATGGAAGCCGCCGAGCGCGATGAAATCATGGAATTTCTCGAGCGTTACAAGTTGAACTACAAGGGTGACTTCACCAAGATCATCAATGCCGGCAAGAAGCTGCGTTACGCCAACCAGGAGCCGCGTGCACGACCGCAACCTTTTTTCGTGTCTTCGAGTTCGAGTAACTACTGGAACCCCAAGGTGCAGGAAGATATCTGGATCAAGGGTGAAGTAGGGCGTTATCGAATCCGCGGCTATGGCGCTTCCAAACCGGTTCCGCATTTGAACGATATCGCCTTCGTAAAAGATGTCGCCGCACATCGGTACAAGCCTGAAGAGCTCAAGGATGTCAATTTAAAAACCACGGTGGGTGGTCGTTATGGTGCCAAACCTTTAAGCCTGTCGATGCCGGTCATGATTGCACCGATGAGTTTCGGGGCGCTCAGCCGTTCGGTTAAAATCGCGCTGGCGCGTGCCTCGCGCCTGTCGGGTATTTCAGAAAATACCGGTGAAGGCGGCATGCTCGATGAACAGCGCGCCGAAGCCGACCAGTTGATCTTCCAGTGCCTGTCGGGTCGCCTCGGCTGGAACGTCAAGGATATGCAGCGTGCCGATGCAATTGAAATCTATATTTCGCAGGGCGCCAAGCCGGGTCTTGGTGGTCAGCTGATGGCGAAGAAAGTAACGCCGGAACTTGCCGCGATCCGCGGTATTCCCGAGGGCATCGATCTGCGTTCGCCCTCGCGTCACCCCGACGTACTCGGGGCCGATGACCTGGTCATCAAGGTTCAGGAGTTTCGCGAAGCCACCATGCACAAAGTGCCGCTTGGCATCAAGATGGGTGCTGGGCGCGTCAATGACGATATCAAGATTGCCTACAAGGATGGCTTCGACTTCGTTGAACTAGATGGCCTGCAGGGTTCTACCGGTGCAGCCAGTACCGAGGTGCTGGAAAACGTCGGTATTCCAACCCTGTCTGCGGTGCAGGAAGCGATCGACGGCCTGGAGGAAATCGATGCGGGTGATGACATGGATCTCGTCATGATGGGCGGCATCAAGGACGGCGTCGATGTCGTCAAGATGCTCGCACTCGGTGCGGATTGCACCTCAGTTGGTACCTCGGCGATTATTGCCGGTGGCTGTATCGCCTGCATGCAGTGTCATGTCGGTACCTGTCCCGTCGGTATTGCGCCGCAGGCCAAGGAACACGAGGCGCGATCCGACATCGACCTGCAGTCGCAAAATAATCATCGCTATTTTGAACCGCTGCGTTGGCAGATCGCCTCGATTACCTAAGCGCTGGGTTACGATGACGTGCACAAGGTAAGCCGCGACGACCTCGTCGCGCTGACCCCGGAAGCGGCAGAGATTACCG
>JARFPR010000515.1 GCA_029288195.1 Gammaproteobacteria bacterium
GGCTAAAATAGCCTGCTGTATCGGCGACGCACCACGCCAACGGGGTAAAAGTGAAGCATGTATATTGATACAACCCAGGCGCGGAGTCTCAAGCACGACCGGCGGCAATAGAAGACCGTAGGCTGCGACTACCATCAAGTCCGCGTTCAGTGCGCGCAAATCGTCGAGCGCGCCGCCATCGCTGAAACTGGCCGGTTGAAAAACAGGCAAGTCATGCTCAAGCGCGAATTTCTTGACCGGGCTTTGCTGTATTTTTCGGCCGCGTCCTGCGGGACGATCCGGCTGGCTATAAACCGCTACAATCCGATGCTCACTGTGCGATAGTGATTCAAGTGCCGGAACTGCAAATTCCGGAGTACCCGCATAGATTATCCTGAGCATTAAACGAGGGAAGCTAGTTAGCCTGCTGCTTCAGGGATTTAACCAGCTTGCTGCGAATACGGTTACGTTTGAGGTTGGAAAGGTAGTCGACGAAGAGCTTGCCTTCGAGATGGTCCATCTCGTGCTGAATGCAAACCGCTTCGATCCCGTCAGCCTCAAATTCTGCAACTTCACCATTTTCATTATATGCCCGCACTTTAATATGCTCGGCACGTCGGACCTTTTCATAGAACCCGGGGACCGACAGGCAGCCTTCATCGGTTTCCTCTTCACCATCCGACTCGAGTATCTCTGGATTGATCAAACACCTGGGCTGGTTACGCCCTTCAGAGACATCCATAACCAGCAGGCGGATGTGCCGATCGACCTGGGTTGCGGCCAATCCGATACCCGGGGCTTCATACATGGTTTCAAACATATTGCTGACTAAAAGCCTGAGTTCATCATCGAACTCGGTAACCGCTTTGGCAACCGTTCTGAGACGAGGATCGGGGAAATGTAAAATATTTAATAAGGCCATAGTGAAATACTTCAAGAATAGTAATAGCTAGTTGTTCCAAGTTAATGATTATATTAGTTTCTTCCCATCTAAAAAGCTTGTAGTCGGTTTTTTTTAGTCTACAATCCATCAATCAATACCGCATTTTCAGGGGTTTCTATGCCTATTATCAACAATAGACAGCTTGTAAAGGGAATAATTCTGCTCTCGGGTATGTTGCTAATAGCCGCCTGCGCCAAACCGCCCGAGCCCTACGCGGTTGTTTACAAGGAAGAAAAAGCACCCGAAGTTATCACGGTCGAAGCTGATATTGCGGAGCCCATCGCCGAGCCCATCGCCGAGCCGGTAGCGGAACCAGCAGAAACTGTCGTATATGAAGCGGAACATCCTGAAACCTACATTGTACAGGAAGGCGATACGCTGTGGGACATCTCAACGGTATTCCTGCGCGATCCCTGGTTCTGGCCGGAAATCTGGTTTAAAAATCCACAGGTGGAAAACCCGCATCTGATTTACCCCGGCGACACCCTGGCAATTATCTACGTTGGCGGCCAGCGTAAAGTTCAAATCCTTTCTCGCGGCGAAGATGGATCGGTGCTATCGCAAACCTCCGACGGGCTCAAGATTGTTAAAATCAATCCCAGGGTTCGTTCACAATCTATCGATGCCACCATCCCCTCGATTCCGGTTGACTCAATTCGCCACCTGATCGAGCGCCCGCTAATCGTCGACGAAGACACGCTGAATAAATCCGCGTACGTTTTAACCAGTTTTGATAACCACCTGATCAACAGTATCAACGATAAACTCTACGTGCGTAATCTCGATACTACAAACGGCATCGGCCGTTACCAGATCTATCGACCCAACCGCCCGCTGTTTGACCCGATTACCGACGAGCTACTGGGTTACGAGGCACTATACGTCGGCGAATCCAAGCTGTTACTGCGTGGCGACCCGGCCACGGTACGGGTGACGAATTCGGACCGCGAAATTCTTCGCGACGACCGCATTCTGCCAATGGATAACACCAGTTTTGAGCGTGATTTCTACCCCAGGCCACCCAGCACCGAAGTGAGTGGCAAAATCGTTTCACTGCTGGATGCGATATCGCAAACCGGCGCCTACCAGACGATTGCAATCAACCTCGGGCAACGAGATGGCCTCGAAAGTGGAAATATCCTGCGTATACGCAGGGAAGGTGATATCGTCCGTGACGTCAATGAGGAAGACCCCAGATTTCGCGTCAAACTGCCCGACGAGTCGGTCGGCATGGCGATGGTTATTCGCTCGTTCGAGAAAATCAGCTATGCACTGATCATGGAAGCCGACATCCCCATCAGCCTCAAGGATTACGTCGAATCTCCATAGCCGGGGAATCCTGTTCACACTTGCTAGCACCAGGCATACGCCTGGTGCTATAGTATTCGGGTCTGCAAAAGGAACATGGAGACCCAAATGCAAAAGGATTTGCTGGCCGATTATCTACACCTCTACCATAGCCTCGGACCCCGACGCAAAAGCCTGTTGGCTTTGCTTGCACAATTCGCTGGAAACCCTGCGCGGATTCGCCGCAGCAGCATCAGTTCACTCATGACCGCAGGTTTAAACCGCGACACAATCTGTAAAGTCAGAGCCGGGCAGCATCCCCAGGTCGCGCGGGATCTGGAATGGGCCGAATCTCACCACAATCACCTGATCTGTTTCGACGACGGCGCCTACCCCGAGTTACTGCGACAAATCGATGATCCTCCGACGCTACTTTACGCCAGTGGCGATATAAGCCTGCTGCATGAACCGCAGATCGCGATCGTTGGCAGTCGTCACTGCACGCCGGGTGGTGCTCAAAATGCCTATGATTTCTCTGCACAGCTTGCCACGGCCGGCTTCACCATCACCAGCGGTATGGCGCTTGGCATTGATTCAGCAGCACATCGTGGTTCGCTGGATTGTGCTGGCAAAACCATCGCCGTGACCGGGACCGGGATTGACCTGACTTATCCCAGGCAAAACCAGGAACTCGCCCGGGATATTCTCGGGCAGGGCTTGATCGTTTCGGAATTTACCCTGGGTACCCAGGCGCGGCCCGCAAATTTCCCGCAACGCAATCGCATTATCAGTGGTCTTGCCCTGGCAACACTGGTAGTTGAAGCCGCCCGGCGCAGCGGCTCGCTAATTACCGCACGTCTTGCCGCCGAACAGGGACGCGAAGTGCTGGCAGTTCCCGGCTCGATCCACAATCCGCAAAGCAGCGGCTGTCACCAACTGATTCGCGATGGTGCCGCAATTGTAGAAACCCCTGGAGACGTTACTGCGGAGCTTACCGGGCTGACCGGTTTTATTCTTGATCAACAAACTATGACATCGGTTGATCATGACACCAGGCTCGATCTCGAGCATGGAAACCTGCTTGAATTGATCGGATACGACCCTGTGAACTGTGACATACTTGTACAACGCAGTGGCTTGACCATCGACAAGCTTTCATCCATGCTACTGGTACTCGAAATTAATGATTTCATTCAATCGGCACCTGGCGGCTGCTTTGTCAGGATCTAAACTGAGGTACTCATGAAAGAAGGCGTTATAGACGTGCTGATGTACATATTCTCAAGCTATGCGGACCAGGATGAGAACCTGCCTGAAGATCGTGATGGCATTGATGCTGATTTACGTGCCGCCGGCTTCGAACCACTGGAAATTGCAAAGGCTTTCGAATGGCTGGATGGCCTGGCACAGGTCGAGGACGACACGGCCATGGATCAATCAGATATTGCGACCCGGGTACTGGCCGCAGAAGAATGCGCGCGCCTCGCATACAATGCCCAGGGGTTTTTACTGTTCCTCGAGCAATCGGGTGTGCTTACTCCGCGACTACGTGAAATGGTCATCAATCGCGTAATGGCACTCGAGTCTGATTCTGAAGTAGATATCGAGGAATTGAAGTGGATAGTAATGATGGTGTTATTCAATAGTTCAGAAGAGCAGGATGAAAACGCTTTGATGCACTATGAAGATATCGTATTTGCGGATCAACCCGCCGTATTTCACTGAGTACGGATTGTGTCAATCATAGTAGCGGACCAGTATCACTAAATGGCCAGCCACCTAGTCATCGTAGAATCTCCAGCTAAAGCAAGAACCATTGAGAAATACCTCGGTAAAGACTTCAAGGTTCTGGCTTCGTATGGACATGTGCGGGATTTAGTCCCCAAGGAAGGCGCTGTCGAAACCGACAATGGCTTCAAAATGAATTACTCGCCGGTCGAGCGCAATCAGAAGCACATTGCCAACATAAAGAAAGAACTGAAAAAAGCGGACTCACTTTACCTGGCAACTGACCCGGACCGCGAAGGTGAAGCTATTTCTTGGCATTTGTACGAACTGCTCAACGAAAAGAACCTGATGAAGAACAAGCATGCCTACCGGGTCGCTTTCTACGAGATTACCAAGCAGGCGGTTTCTGAAGCGATTGCACATCCGCGTGAAATTACCATGGACCTGGTGAACGCGCAGCAGGCACGACGGGCACTCGATTACCTGGTGGGATTCAACCTGTCGCCGCTGCTGTGGCGTAAAATTCGACGTGGATTGTCGGCAGGACGAGTACAAAGCCCTGCCCTGCGTATGATCGTGGAGCGCGAGCTCGAAATCGAGGCATTCATCCCCCAGGAATACTGGAGCATCGAATCGGACAACAGTTTCGAAGGTGAGGCTTTCAACGCAAAACTTAACCTGCTGGCTGGTGAAAAGGTCAAACAGTTCACCATCACCAATGCTGACCAGGCAAACGACGCATACCGCAAGCTCAACGACGCAGCACAGGGCAAGCTACGCGTTGCCAAGGTTGAAAAGAAACAGCGTAAGCGCAACCCGGCAGCGCCTTTTACGACTTCCACGCTACAACAGGAAGCGGCACGCAAACTGGGATTTGGCGCACAACGTACCATGCGTACCGCGCAGAAACTTTACGAAGGCATCGATATCGGCGCCGGGCAGGTTGGCCTTATTACCTATATGCGTACCGATTCGGTATCGCTGTCGCAAGATGCATTGCTTGAGATCCGTGAGTTTATTGCTGAAAAGTTTGGCGAGAATAACCTACCGGAAACACCGCGTGAGTATAAAACCAAGTCCAAGAATGCCCAGGAAGCGCATGAAGCGATTCGGCCCACGAGCGCACGCAACGAACCCTTCAAAATCAAGGAGCATCTCGGCGACGACGAATTCCGTCTTTATAGCCTGATCTGGAAGCGCACCATGGCCTGCCAGATGATTCACGCAACGCTGGACACCGTTTCGGTCGATCTCGCCTGTGGCAGCGACAACACTTTCAGGGCGAATGGCTCGACGATTCGCGACCCGGGGTTCATGCGCGTTTATATCGAGGACAAGGACGAACCCAAGAAGGATGACAACAAGGAAAATCTGTTACCGCCGCTCACAGAGGGTGATTTTGTTGATTTGCATGAAATCAGACTGGAACAGCATTTCACCGAGCCACCACCGCGTTTCAGCGAAGCCTCGTTGGTTAAAACACTTGAAGAATATGGCATCGGTCGGCCGTCTACCTATGCATCGATTATTACCACCTTGCTCGATCGGGAGTATGTCGAACTGGAAAGCAAGCGTTTCCATCCAACCGATGTCGGTCGCGTAGTAGCACGATTCCTGACCCAGCATTTCACACGCTACGTCGATTACGATTTTACCGCGCAGCTTGAAGATACGCTTGATGAAATCTCGCGTGGTGAAGCGGAATGGTTGCCACTGATGGAAGAATTCTGGACGCAATTCAAGCAGCAAGTCGATGACAAGATGGAAAATGTCAGCCGCGACGAGGCTATCCAGGCACGCCAACTCGGGGTCGATGAAAAATCAGGTAAGCCGATTTCAGTACGCATGGGACGCTACGGACCTTTTGTACAAATCGGTACGCGCGAGGATGAAGAAAAACCCCGCTTCGCCGGTCTCAGACCAGGCCAGAAGATGGATTCGATTACGCTCGAGGAAGCGCTGGAGTTGTTCAAGCTGCCTCGTGAACTGGGCGTATCGCCCGAAGGCGAGCAAATTAGTGCCAACATCGGTCGTTTCGGCCCCTATATAAAATATGACAACAAGTTTGTCTCGCTCAAGGCCAGTGAGGGCGACGATCCTTACACGGTCACGTTAGAACGTGCGCTGGAACTGGTGGCAGAAAAGAAGGAATTTGATGCCAACCGCGAGATCAAGGTATTCGAAGGCACCGATATCAAGATTCTGCGTGGTCGTTACGGACCCTATATTACCGATGGTAATAAAAATGCGCGTATCCCCAAGGATGTTGAAGACCCGGCGAGCCTCGATCTTAAAACTTGCGAGGAGCTGATCGAAAAAGCACCGCTACCCAAATCAAGACGCAAGAAAGCAGCAGCGAAGAAGAAGGCCGCACCCAAGAAAACTGCGAAGAAAAAGTCTGCGAAGAAAAAAGCTGCCAAGAAAAAGGCCACCGCTGACGCCGGCTAGAAAAAGCTCGAGATGAGTCCCTGGGCACTAAATCGCTTCGTCCATGCAGTATCCCGCGGTGCCATATTCGGTTATCCAACCGATACCGTATGGGGCCTTGGCTGTCATCCACTAATTGCCAGCAGCGTGTCGCGCATCCTGCAAATCAAAAATCGTAGCCCCGATAAAGGCCTGATCCTGCTGTCATGCCGAATCGAATACTGCCAGGATTACCTGGGAGTGGGGACCGATGAGCTGGAGTCAATTCGTTCGCCGGGAGAGCAACCAACCACCTGGCTGGTAACGGCGAGCGAATCTTGCCCACCCTGGATTCACGGCATTTATCCGACCGTTGGCATCCGGATTACCAGCCATCCACTGATTCAGTCGATCTGTGACGGCCTGCAAGCACCGATTGTTTCAACCAGTGCCAATCGGAGCGGCAAGGCTACTGCACGCACGTCGTTCCAGATGCGCAAGCAATTCGGCTCGGAACTCGATTTTATCGTCAACGGCTTCGCCACGGGCAGCCGTCAACCAAGTGAGATAAAATCACTTACCAGTGGAACAATCCTGAGGACCCGCAGCTGATGGATATCGACATCGATCGCGTGAACAGTTACCTGCAGCGTCTGCAGAAAACGATTACCAGCGAGTTACAGCAGATAGACGCCGGGGCCGAATTTGAAACCGACACCTGGCAACGTGATGCCGGCGGAGGCGGACGCAGCATGGTACTGCGCGATGGCGCCGTGTTTGAGCAGGCAGGCGTCAACTTTTCAGAAGTCTACGGTGATAACCTGCCGGCTTCGGCAACCGCGCATCGCCCCGAGCTTGCCGGTCGAAAGTTTCGTGCGATGGGAGTATCCCTGGTGATTCATCCTGATAATCCATATATCCCGACCTCGCATGCCAACGTGCGCTTTTTTGTTGCCGAGAAACCGGGTCAAACGCCGATATGGTGGTTCGGCGGCGGTTTCGATCTAACTCCGTATTTTGGATTCGAAGAGGATTGCATACACTGGCATCAAATCGCCAAACAGGCTTGCGATCCCTACGGAAGCGAGCGTTACGCCGATTACAAAAAATGGTGTGATGAGTATTTCTACCTTAAACATCGCGGCGAGGCCCGCGGCATCGGTGGTTTATTTTTTGATGACTTGAACGAACCTGACTTCGAACAGGCATTTGCCTTCATGCGTAGTGTCGGCGACCACTACTTGCCAGCCTACAGGCCTATCGTCGAACGCCACAAGAACGATGCCTACGGCGAACGTGAGAAAGAATTTCAATTGTATCGCCGCGGCCGCTACGTAGAATTCAACCTGGTTTATGATCGGGGCACCCTGTTTGGCCTGCAGTCCGGGGGGCGTACCGAATCGATCCTGATGTCGCTGCCACCGGTGGTGAATTGGCGCTATAATTATCAACCTGAAACGGGTAGTGCCGAAGCGGAATTGACCGACTATTATCTTAAAGCTCGCGACTGGCTGGCATAAAATTATGGAAAACGAATTCCCCGATATCGAAGTTAGTAATAACGGCGACGAGTTCAGTAAATGTGATCTCTGCACCAATTCGAAGTGTTGCACCTACGTGACACAACAAATCGATACGCCGCGCTCAAAGTACGACTTTGAAATTTTACTCTGGCAGGTATCGCATAATGGCGTTGGCACCTACAAGGATGATGATGGCTGGTTCGTGATATTCGAGGCACGCTGCCAGCATTTACTCGGTGACGGGCGCTGCAATATATATGAAATTCGCCCAACCATCTGCCGGTCTCATAGCAACGATTACTGCGAGTACGATGCCCCTGCCGAAGACGGTTTTGATCTCTACTTCCCAGACTACGATTCGCTACTGCAGTACTGCAAGAAAAAATTCAAGCGCTGGACAACCGGTAATCCTCCACCCTCCTAGTCATAAAATTCAGGATGGACGTTACCAGCAAATATCGTATCCTTATCGGGATCAGCGTGGTTGCGTTGGTGGCAGCGATTCTTGCACCGCGGATTGCACAGGACCCGCTCTATCACCAGTTTGCCGATCAAAACGCTTTCCTGTCGATTCCAAACACGCTGAACGTATTGACAAACCTGTTGTTTGGCTGGATAGGCATCGAGGGTCTTTACCGCCTGTTACGGCGGGAATCTTTACGTATTGTTAACGAGGTGTATCCAGCCTACCTGTGTTTTTTTGCGGCCTTGATTCTGATTGCTGCAGGATCTGGTTACTACCACTGGATGCCCGACAACCAGACTTTGGTCTGGGATCGTTTACCGATGACGATCGCTTTCATGTCATTTTTTACAATAATGCTGGCCGAACGTATTTCGGTTTCATTCGCACGAATGCTGTTCCCATTGCTTATTGGCATCGGTATCGCGAGCATTGTTTACTGGTATTTGAGCGAACAAAACAGCCAGGGAGACCTGCGTCCATACGCATTAGTCCAGTTCCTGCCGATGCTGTTAATCCCGTCGATCCTGCTGCTTTTCAAGTCGAGCTACACGCGCAGCAGCGATATCTGGTGGTTTCTTGCCTGGTATCTGATCGCCAAGGTCTGCGAAGCCTTCGATGCAGAATTATTAAACTGGCTGAAGTTCCTTAGTGGTCATAGTCTGAAGCATATAGCGGCGAGTATTGCCTGCCTCGTGTTTCTGCGACACCTTCGTTTCAGGCAGACAGTTGACCCATGAAAAAAATCCTGGTCAGCGCGTGTTTGCTCGGTAACCCGGTTCGTTACGATGGTAGATCAAAAGCGCTGGATAGTAATGATTTAGACGCACTACTGGCGCAGGACCGGATTATCAGTTTTTGTCCCGAAATTGCCGGTGGTTTACCGGTGCCCCGTGCCGCAGCCGAAATTCAAGCCGGTGATGGCGATACAGTTGTTGCCGGGCAGGCACGGGTAATGACAACGGATGGTACTGACGTCACCGATTATTTCCTGCTCGGCGCACAGCAGGCGCTGGCGCTGTGCCGCAAACACGATATAACGGTCGCAGTGTTGACCGAGTCGAGTCCTTCCTGCGGAAGCGGCCAGGTTAACGATGGCAGTTTCACTCGCACCGCGATCCCCGGCAGCGGCGTCACCACGGCCCTGTTGCGACAACACGGCATCACGGTATTCAATCAGCAACAGCTCGAAGCGGCTTGCAGGCATTTGCAGAACAACTAGTTGAAGGGAACCTCGATTACGCAGGAATCGTCGCAATATCGATTTACTCCGGCCAGTTCTTGATTCAGAATAAACCGCTAACAAAATCGTTTTTGGAGCAAGGCAATGGCTACCCGGGACCAAAAACCTGACCAGATCATCGACTTCATCCTGAATTTGTTCGCCCAACGCGGTGCCCGGGAATACATGGGCGAGGCAGTCACGATGTCGCAGCATATGGAACAAAGTGCGGCATGTGCCATTGCCGATGGTGCCCCGGACAGCCTCGTAGTCGCTGCACTGCTGCATGATATTGGCCATTTTATCGGCGAGCATCCGATCGAATCCCTGGAAAACGGAATCGACAATCTTCACGAGGAAGCTGGCGCGCGCTACCTCGAACCTTTTTTCCCAGCATCGATCACCGAACCCATACGGCTGCACGTGGCAGCCAAGCGCTACCTTTGCGCAACCGATAAAGACTATTTCGGCGAACTGTCAGATGCCTCGGTCAATTCGCTGAAGGTTCAGGGCGGCCCGATGAGTCCTGCAGAAGTCGAACAGTTCGAAAGCAATCCTTATCACAAGCAAGCGGTAAAGCTTCGACTTTATGATGACGATGGCAAGGTCGCCGGCCTCGAGATCAAACCGGTAACCGAGTATCGCGCCACGCTCGAAGCGCTCGTGGCAAACTGACATGAACCATATCAAGGTATTTTCCTACAACGCAGCAGAATTGAGGATTGTCTGGGAGGATACCAGCGAGAGCCAGCTGCAGGCCGTCTGGTTACGCGATCACTGCCAGATGCCTGCCAGCCGCAACCCGGATAACGGACAACGCCTGCTGAACATCACCGATATCCCCGAGAATATTGCGATAGCAGAAGTAAGCCTCGAAGACAGACGTTTGATCGTCCAGTTCACTCCGGATGGATATTGCACTGAATTCGACCTCGACTGGCTGTATGACAACTGTTACAACCTTAATCCGCACAGCGACGATCGCAGTGAAGTGGGTAAGATTCTGTGGTCAGGTAAATCCTTCGAACAGGGTGTGCCACGCTACTCTTACACCACGTTTTACGAGCAGCCTAAAAGCAGGCTTGCCGCGCTGCAGGTCGTCAAAGATTACGGCTTTGTTTTGCTCGACGCGGTGCCCAACAAAGCCGGTCAGCTGCTCAAGGTAATCGAGCAGTTTGGTTTTGTGCGTGAAACCAACTATGGCCCCTATTTCGAAGTGCAGACTAAAATCGATCCAAGCAATCTCGCTTACACCAACCTGGGCCTGGGTTGCCACCTTGACAATCCCTACCGCGACCCCGTCCCGGGAATCCAGCTATTACATTGCCTCGAGTCTTCTACCGAGGGAGGCGAATCGATATTGCAGGATGGTTTCATGGCGGCAAAAATTCTGCGCGATGAAGATTCGGATCATTTCGCGGTACTGAGTCAGAACTGGGTTAATTTTCGTTTCCGGGATAGCTCGGCGGATTTGCAGGCCAGGGTACCCTTGATCGAGGTTAACGATCTCGACGAGGTGATAAAAGTGCGCTTTAACAATCGTTCGATCGACACCATAAAACTGCCACCCTCAATCATGCAACAATTCTATGCGGCCTACCGTCACTACGCCGAAATTCTCGAACGCGAGGACCTGCAAATCGTCTTCAAACTGGAGCCTGGCGAGCTAATACTGTTCGACAACACCCGCATTTTACATGCACGTAAAGCCTATTCAGCGGGTGGTACTCGGCATTTACAGGGTGCTTACAGCGATCTCGATGGCCTCTATAGCAGCCTGCGCAAGCTCGAAGCGAATTCGTGAAATACCGCGGTATTGTTTTCGACAAGGATGGTACCCTGCTCGACTTTAACCGCACCTGGTTGCCGGTTTATCGTTATGCCGCAAGGGAATTCGCCGCAGGCGACGCAGACCTGGAAGACCAGTTACTCACGCAACATGGCTACCAGCCTGAGCGAAATCGTTTTGTCGGCGGTAGCCTGCTCGCCGCTGGCAATAACCGGCAGATCGCGAGCGCGTGGGCCGAACAAATCGATAAGCCCGACCAAGTCGACGATATCAGCACCCGGCTTCACGAAATCTTTCACCACCAGGGATCATTGCATGCGACCCCGGTCAAGGGTCTCGCAAGTACGCTGAAACAACTGAGGCAATCCGGTAGAAAACTTGGCGTGGCAACTGCCGACAGTCACCAGGGTATTCTCAATACCCTGCAATCATTCGATGTCCTGAATGAATTCGATTACCTCGCCGGGTACGACAGCGGTCATGGCGTCAAGCCCGAGGCGGGTATGGTGCTCGCGTTTTGCGAACAACTTGCGCTTGATGTCGCAGCCGTGGTGGTGGTCGGTGACAATCGCCATGACATCGAGATGGGCAGAAATGCGAACGCCGGGCTCTGCATCGGGGTACTTACCGGCACCAGCACTCGCGGCGACCTCGAATCCATCGCCGATATCGTACTCGAGGACATCAGCGAATTACCGGATGTAATCTAGTCGGTTACGACCGGCAATTCGCCGGGTAATCCCCATTCACACCAGGAACCATCGTAAATCGCGAGGTTCTGGTAACCGCAATGGTGCACTGCAAATGCGATAACGCAGGCGGTCACGCCGGATCCACAGGTGCAGATTGTTTGTTGTCTGTCGGCGATCAGCGGCGCCATTATCACGCGGAGTTCGCTTTTCGATTTCAACAGGCCGTGTTCGAACATGTCCGCAAAGGGTAAATTTACCGCGCCAGGCATATGTCCGCGTCGCAACCCCGGGCGCGGCTCCTCGGTTTCACCACTAAAACGCGGCGCAGGTCGGGCATCCAGCACGCAACTCGAATCATCGTCGAGTGCGGCGAGAACGGTCGCTGCATCGGCAATCAACTCCCGCTTCTTGGTTGCTACAAAATCGCCAGTCCGGTATTCAGGCACGCTGGATACACTCTCAACCGGATACCCGGCCTCGTACCAGGCTACCAGTCCACCGTCGAGCAGGGCCACGTTTTCGCATCCCATCGCGCGCAGCATCCACCACGCGCGTGGACTCGAAAACATGCCCATCGAGTCGTAGACCACGACCACGCTGTCCTGATTAAGACCCAGCGCCTGCAATTCACGGGTAAAAATCGCCTCGTCGGGCATCATGTGCGGTAGCTCCGTATCCGGAGCACAGATCTTGCGATCGAAATCAAAAAATCTCGCCCCGGGAATATGCGCCTGTTGCCATTCCACCAGGCCATCGCGACCGGTCGCGGGCATGTGCCAGCTGGCATCAAAAATAACCAGGTTTTCGGAGTCGAGATGCTGTTTCAACCAGTCCACACCGACCAGGGAATCGGGTAGTTGCAAAGTCGTCATAAAATAATCACCAGGCCGCCATGGCGCGCAACATATCCAATTGCACCACAACTGGCAAGCGGCAACCTCTGTCGCTATAGTGCGAGCGCCATGAACGATCTCTCAAAACGTAACGGGATAATATACGCGCTGGTAACTGCCTGTGGCCTCGGTGCAATTACCACGCTGGCTAAAATCTTTTACGCGGATGGCGGCAATGCGTTAACCCTGATGTTGACGCGAACTCTTGCTTCGACCCTGATTTTCGGGTTACTGCTGCTGCTAAAGCAGGACAGCTTTAAAATAGAACCGGCGCAGCGCGCACCGTTGATTGCACTCGGGGTATTCTGGTCGGGTGGCATGATCTGCTACCTGGTCGCGGTCGAAACCATCAGCGTAAGTCTTGCCGTACTGATATTCTACTTTTACCCGCTACTGGTACTCGCCTACTCGATTGTCAGTCGCCAGCTGCCGGCGTCCATTCCGCTGATCAGCCTGTTCCTCGGCGCCTTTATCGGTCTTTACCTGGCCTTGTCCGGCGGTGAAATCAGCGTTGATATCAACGGAATCCTGTTTGCAACGCTCGCGAGTTGCGGCGCGGCCTTCACCTTCGTCTGTGGCGCCCGCGTAGCCCCTGTCGTGTCCCCATTACTAATGACATTCTGGATCAACGCAATCGGCCTGCTGCTGATACTGCCCTTGATACCAGGCAGCTTCGCCGCAGCTGAGTCGTGGCAGGGAATCATCGCCCTTGGCACCGCCACATTGTGTTACCTGGTGGCCATCCTGAGCCAGTTCCAGGCACTGGCACGGCTGCCGGCCGCACGTGCCGCCTTCCTGTTAAACCTCGAGCCCGTAGTCTCGATATTGCTGGCATACCTGGTACTGAATGAAACCCTCAGTCTCATGCAAGCCTGCGGTGTGGTGCTGGTACTCACGACTATTATCCTTTCGCTCCGATTCCGGCCCGCCACCGCTTGATCCGCAGACCAGATTCAGGCAATGTCGCTTTAATTTCAAAGGAGAAGTCCATATGACCAAGGCGATTCGAATTCACGAGGCCGGTGGCCCCGAAGTACTAAGCTGGGAAGAAATCGAGGTGGGTGATCCCGGGCAGGGCCAGGTTCGATTGCGGCAATCCGCCTGCGGTCTGAATTACATCGACGTTTACGGTCGCAGCGGCATGTACCCGGTCGGTGATCTGCCTGCGGTTATCGGCATGGAAGCTTCCGGTGTGGTGGAAGCGGTCGGCGACGGTGTCGAAGGTCTCGCCGAGGGGGATCGCGTTGCTTACCCGATGACGCTGGGTTCCTATGCCGAGGCACGCCTGATCGACGCCGACAAGCTGATCAAAATTCCAGACTCGATCAGCGATGAAACCGCGGCAGCGATGATGCTCAAGGGACTGACAGCACATTATCTGCTGTTCAGGACCTACCCGGTAAAGGCCGGGGATAGCATACTGGTTTACGCTGCTGCCGGCGGCGTCGGCCTGATTCTGTGCCAGTGGGCCAACCAGTTAGGGGCTAACGTGATTGGATGCGTCGGCTCGGAAGAAAAAGCGCAACTCGCGAGGGATCATGGTTGTCATCACACCATTCTTTACCGCGACGAGGATATCCCCGGCCGGGTCCGGGAAATTACCTCCGGCGTCGGTGTCGCGGCGGCCTATGATTCGATTGGCAAAGCGACCTTTGAGAAGTCCCTGGATTCACTACGCCCATTCGGTGTACTCGCGACTTATGGCAACGCAAGCGGGCCGGTAGACCCCTTCAGCCCGCAGATACTGGCCGGCAAGGGCTCTTTATATGTAACTCGACCCACGCTGGCGACACATATCTCTACCCGCGAATTGCTCGAGGAAGGTGCCCAGCGGTTGTTTAGTGCGGTTGAAAGCGGCCAGGTCAGGATTAGCATCAACCAGACCCTGCCCCTGGCCGACTGCGCTGAAGCACATCGCCAGCTCGAAGCTCGCGAAACAACGGGTTCAACGGTACTAAAAATCTAATTAAAAACTGTTCGACCGGTACAGTTTTACAATAGATTCATTTTTAGCCTGAATCTCCAGCCCCGCGATTCTTGGCCGGTCTTATAGTGACTATATTTTAGTCATTTTTCATCAAGTTTATGCCATATTTATCAATTACTTATTGGACTTTTTTAATGCATCCTCGAAACCGTCATAAATGCGTCGTGACGGGTAACACAGTTTACCTGTGAACTAGTTCACAGGGCCCTGAATCAATAA
>JARFPR010000049.1 GCA_029288195.1 Gammaproteobacteria bacterium
ATCTGCTGCGACGGTACCGATGCCGCCGAGGCGCGCATCAAGCGCGTGTTGTGGAACGATCCCGCCAGTGGGGTGATGCGGCATGCCGATGCCGGCTACGACATCGCCAAACAGTGCGCGCGTGAGCATGACCTGAATCTCGGCGCGATCGAGCTATAGGCCTACTTAACCTAACCGAAATCAAATTTAGGCCCGAACTACAAACCTCTGCCTGGGCGCTAGCTCGCGGAGAACCTCCACAAAAGACGCTCCCAACCGGCGCAGGCGCCGGTTGGTCCATCCATGGAATCGCTTGGAGCTCGGCGTCCTGCCTCGCTACACTTTTGTGGAGGTTCTCCACGAGCTAGCTTATTCGTCCTGGGGTATCGGGATTACCGTTTTTGTGGGAATGACACATCAATTTGCGATTTGAGGTGTTTCCTGATGGCGTGGGCTGCCGCAGTGAAGCCGAAGCAGGCGGTAACGCCGACGAAGGAGCCGATCCCGGTGGCGCAGTCGAGGGTGGTACGCTCGGGTACCGAGGGCTTTTCGTAACTGACCTCACCATTGGCAGCGGGGTAGAGCGGTTGCTCGGTCGAGAATACGCAATCCATCGCGTAACGCCGCTTCGGGTTGCGGCTATATTCGAGCTGCTGGCGCAAGGTCGAGCGTACCTTCGCAAGCAGTGGGTCGTTGAAGCTCAGGGTTAAATCCATGACCACGATCTGGGTCGGGTCGATCAGGCCACCGGCGCCGCCGGTGGAGACGCAGCGAATCTTGTTGCGACGACAATGATGCATCAGGCTCAGCTTGTGGCTGACATGGTCGATGGCGTCGATGACATAATCGAATTGCGCGAAGTTGAATTTTTCTATATTGCTCCGGGTCACCAGGTCATCGATCGCGATACAGTGGCATTCCGGGTTAATCGCCAGAATGCGTTCACGCAACACCTCGACCTTAGAGCGGCCGATGCTGTCGGCCAGGGTGTGCAGTTGTCGATTGCTGTTGCTGATATCGATGTCATCGTGATCGACCAACGTGATGTTTCCAACACCCGAGCGTGCACAGGCCTCGGCCGCCCAGGAACCGACCCCGCCGATACCGACGATACAAAAATGCGCCTGTTGCAGCGGTTCAAGCGCGGCTTCACCAAACACACGTGCCAGGCCGGCAAAACGCTGTAAGTAATCTTCGCTTAACATTTAGTGATTTTAAACTTTAGTGCGGACAGTGTATTGGTCTATAGTTCGTCTGTCATTACAATAGGACGCCGCAACCTGGAGCGGACTTATCCCGGATTTATCATTGAATACTGCCTGCCTGTTTACCATCTCGGCCCCCTCCGGTGCCGGCAAGACCAGCCTGGTGAAAGCACTGCTGGAAAAGCGCGCCGAGTCCGTCACGGTGTGCGTGTCGCATTCGACGCGGGCGATACGCCCGGGTGAAGTCGATGGCAAGGCCTATCACTTCGTGTCGCAGGAAATATTTGACGAAATGGTCGCGAACGATGAGTTTCTCGAGTATGCGCAGGTGTTTGACAATTGCTACGGTACCGCACGGGCCTCGGTTGATGCGTTACTGGCCAGCGGCAAGCACGTTATCCTTGAGATCGACTGGCAGGGAGCGCGCCAGGTCAAGGCGAAAATGCCGGAAACCGTCAGCATATTTATCCTGCCGCCATCGCGCGAGGAACTCGAACGACGCCTGCGCGACCGCGGCACCGATGACCAGACCACGATTGCGCGACGCATGCGCGACGCCGATCGCGAAATGTCGCACTACCACGATGCCGAGTACCTGGTAATTAACGATGCTTTCGAACAGGCATTATTCGATCTCGATGCGATTATTCATACCCGGGGCCTGACACTGGCACGACAAAAGCTCAAGAACAAGGCCCTTGTGGACTCGATCCCAGCTGAAATGGAATAGTGTTTTTCGCGATTAACGCTTTAGATTTATTGCTTTTTTAGCTATTATTGCCGACCTTTTTGATCCGAGAGCTAATCGCATGGCGCGAATCACCGTTGAAGACTGTCTCGAGCACGTAGAAAATCGTTTTGACCTGGTATTGCTGGCGTCGCGGCGCGCGCGTCAGATTTCACAGGGTGCCGATCCGCTGGTACCCGCTGAAAACGACAAGCCTACGGTTATCGCATTGCGTGAGATCGCAGAAAACCTGATTAACGCGAGCTCGATGGATGAAATGGAAGCCAAGGCTGAAATCGAAAAGATCTCTACCGATGATGACTTGATTCGACAAATCGCGCAGGCCAGCCTGATCAACCAAGAAACCGAGTAAGCGTTTCTTTTTAGTCACTTTAATCCCCATTAGCAGGCCGGGCTAGCGGCGTGCACAGCGCGGGCTTACGCCTTGCAAATGTGTTATAAAACCCCATTATCATTAGTTACTTAGGTTAACGCAGAGCACTGATGGGGGCGAACTACGCCAATCTGTTTGAAGTTGTCGCCGGCGACATTACCGCCAGCGATTCCGAAACCCGTATTTCCGAGCTTTGTACCGAGCTCGAAACCTACCTCGAGACAGGCCAGGTCGAAGAAATCTATAGCGCTTACCTGGTTGGTGCTGCCGCGCACGAGGGGCAGAGGCGGGTTTCGGGTGAGCCCTACATCAGTCACCCGGTTGCGGTCGCGCGCATTCTCGCCGAAATGCGCATGGACAGTAAAAGTATCATCGCGGCAATACTGCATGACGTCATCGAGGACACGCCCACACTGAAAGAAAACCTGGCTGATCAGTTTGGCGATGAGGTTGCTGAACTGGTCGATGGCGTCAGCAAGCTGGCGCAGATGGACTTCCGCAACAAGGCGGAGGCACAGGCGGAAAATTTTCGCAAGATGATGCTGGCGATGGTCAAGGACATTCGCGTCATTATTATCAAGCTCGCCGACCGACTGCACAATATGCGTACGCTGGATGCGATGCGTCCCGACAAGCGTCGTCGGATTGCCTTCGAAACCATGGACATCTACGCACCGATTGCAAACCGGCTCGGTATTTTCAAGATGCGCCATGAATTGCTCGACCTGTCGATCAAGGCGGCCTATCCGATGCGTTACCGGGCGCTGGAAAGTGCCTGCAAGGAAGTGGTTGGCTATCGCAAGGAAATATTCAACACCATCGAGGCCGCTATTCGTCAACGGCTCAAAGAATCGAATATCAATGCCACCGTCAAGTATCGTCAGAAGAACATCCACAGCATCTATCGCAAGATGAAGGAGAAGAAGCTCAGCTTCAAAGAGCTCACCGACGTCTTCGGGGTTCGTATCATGACCGAATCGGTGGATGACTGTTACCGCGTGCTCGGCGTCATGCACAACCTCTACAAGCCGCTACCGGGAAAGTTCAAGGATTACCTCGCGATTCCGAAAACGAACGGCTACCAATCGTTGCACAGCAGCCTGTTTGGACCCCACGGGGTTGCCATCGAGGTGCAGATTCGAACCGTCGAGATGGACCACTTTGCCGAGTCCGGGATTGCCGCACACTGGATATACAAGGAGGGTGAGAGCGACGCCACCAATACCCAGGGTCGCGCGCTCGAATGGTTAAAAAGCCTGCTCGAGATGCAGCAAAAATCGGGTAGCTCGCAGGAGTTCCTGGAAAGCGTCAAGGTCGATCTGTTCCCCGATGAAGTTTACGTATTCACCCCCAAGGGCGCGATCAAGAAGTTACCGCGGGGCGCGACCGTTGTTGATTTTGCCTACGCGGTGCATACCGATGTGGGTAATACCTGCGTTGCAGCGCGAATCGACCATCAAATGTCACCGTTAAGCAGTAAATTATACAATGGCCAGACTGTCGAGATTATTACCTCGCAGGCCAGTCGCCCGCATCCGAGCTGGCTTGATTTCGTCTCTACGGCCAAGGCACGCACCAATATTCGGCATTTTCTGAAGTCGCTGCAGAAGATCGAGGCGATTTCGCTCGGGCAGCGCTTGTTGCAGCAGTCGGTCAGCCTGATCAAGGGGCGCGAAGTAGCGATTCCAAAGGCCAGGTTTAAAAAGGTGCTTGAGCAATATCACATGTCTGACCAGAAGGAATTATTGGCCGAAATCGGATTGGGTAATCGCAATTCAAGCCTGGTGGCGAAGGCGATGTATGACATCGAAGAAGATACCACCGCCTTCGATGACCGGGGCCGGCCGCTTGCGATCAAGGGTACCGAGGGCATGGTTATTTCCTTTGCTAAGTGTTGTCGACCCGTGCCCGGGGATGCGATCGCCGGCTTTATGTCTTCGGGCAAAGGCATCGTAATCCATCAGCGCAGTTGCCCCAACATGACCGAACTCAACAAGGGTGACAGGCAACTGTCAGTGCAGTGGTCGGAACATGTTGAAGGCGAGTATCTCGCCAATATGCGGGTGCAGGTTGCGAATCAGCGTGGTGTACTGGCAACGTTGGCAACGACGATCTCCAACATGTCATCCAACATCGAGCATGTCAACGTAACCGAAAAAGACGGCCGCATTTCGACCATCGAGTTCGTGGTTACCGTTAAAGACCGCATCCACCTGGCGCGTATCATGAAAAAGCTGCGCAGCTTGGTGGTCGTCAATCGCATCTGGCGTAGATAGTGATTGCCAGCGCGGTTAATAACCGCATAATCCAAACAAACTGAGCTGGAGGCATAGCATGGCCAAAACCATCATTCAAACCGACGACGCACCCCAGGCAATCGGCACCTATTCACAGGCGGTCAAGGTCGATAGTACGGTGTATATCTCGGGTCAGATACCGCTTGATCCTGCGAGTATGGAAGTTGTTAGTGGCGGTATCGAAGCCGAAATCACCCGTGTCTTCGACAACCTGCAGGCGGTTGCCAATGCCTCGGGTGGCAGTCTTGCCGACGTGGTCAAGTTGAACATATTCCTCACAGACCTGGGCAACTTTCCAACCGTCAACGAAATTATGGCGCAATATTTCCAGCAGCCTTACCCCGCCCGTGCCGCGATAGGTGTTGCCGCGTTACCCAAGGCGGTCGGCGTCGAGATGGACGCGGTGCTGGTTATCGACTAGTGGTCGATCTAAGTAGATCGACCACCAATAATTGAATGGAGCATTGGTCAGCTCAAGGATTACGGTATCTTAAAGGTGTTGGTCCCAAGGTAGCGGAAAAGCTGCACAAACTGGGTGTAAAGACCCAGCGTGACCTGCTGTTTCATTTGCCGCTGCGCTACGAAGATCGCACCTTCGTCTCGCCAATCGGTTCTTTGCAACCGGGCCGGCGCAGTCAAATCGAAGCAGAAGTTTTACACACCAGTGTGCATTTTCGACGCCAGGGTCGATCACGGCGTGTGCTTGCTGCCAGGCTCGCGGACACCACCGGGGTGATGACGGTGCGTTTTTTCTATTTCAGCGCTAATCAACAGAAGCAGTTCGAAAAAGGCAACTGGCTGCGCTGTTTCGGTGAAGTCCGATCGGCGCAGGGTGAGCTGGAAATGATTCATCCGGAAACCGAGGTCATCGACGTCGACAATCCTTCGCCGTTATCACAGACTCTGACCCCAATTTATCCGACCACCGAAGGACTGCACCAGATATCGATTAAGCGCATCCTGCAGCAGGCAATCGAGAAGCTTAAATCGGAAGGTATTGCCGAGACCTTGCCCCAGGCCTGGCTGGACAAGAACAATTTCCCGGACTTCACCTCTGCAATGATCGATTTGCATCGTCCCGAGAATCGTCGCGATAGCGAGCTGATCGCGCAGCATAAACATCCCGCACAAAACCGTTTTATTGTCGAGGAACTTGCGGCGCATCGCCTGGCCTTACTCGAGCGACGCCGGCAGATCCGTAGCAGGATAACACCTTCGATCCAGGCAGATGAAAAGTTGCAGCAACGCTTGAAGCAGGCATTGCCGTTCGAGTTAACGGGTGCGCAGCAACGCGTGCTGGCTGAACTGATGCAGGATTTCGAGGCCGGTAAACCGATGATTCGACTGGTGCAGGGCGATGTCGGCTCGGGTAAAACCGTGGTTGCGGCGCTCGCCTGCTTACCGGTTGTCGAATCGGGTTACCAGGCCGTGTTGATGGCACCTACCGAAATTCTTGCCGAGCAGCACCTGCAGAATTTCGATCACTGGCTGGCACCCTTAGGGCTGAAAGTATTAAGCCTGCTCGGCGCAGACAAGGGTAAAAAGCGGGAACAGAAGCTGGCCTTAATCGCTTCCGGAGAAGCGCAGGTCGTGGTCGGAACGCATGCCCTGTTCCAGGCCAGTGTCGAGTTTAATCGCCTCGGATTCATTATCTTCGACGAACAACATCGTTTTGGTGTCGATCAGCGGCTCGCGTTGCAGCGCAAGACCCGCGGTGACGAGATGGCACATCAATTGATCATGACCGCGACCCCGATACCGCGAACCATGGCGATGTCAATATATGCCGATCTCGATTATTCCCAGATCGATGAATTGCCGCCTGGGCGCAAACCGGTCACCACGTCGATAATTTCCGAGCAACAACGGGGTAGCCTGATTAAAAGGGTTGCCAGTTCCTGTGCCGAGGGGGGCCAGGTTTACTGGGTTTGCACCCTGATCGAGGAATCGGATGCGCTACAATGCGAGGCCGCGGAGATAACCTACGAAACCCTTCGCCAACAGTTACCCCAACTGTCGGTCGGGCTGGTGCACGGGCGAATGAAACCAGCTGAAAAAGAGGCCACGATCGGCGGATTTAAAAACGGGAATATCAATATACTGGTCGCGACCACGGTGATAGAGGTTGGCGTTGATGTGCCCAATGCCAGCATCATGATTATCGAAAACCCGGAACGCCTGGGCCTGGCGCAAATTCACCAGCTGCGTGGACGGGTCGGGCGCGGTGCCCGAGAGAGTTTCTGTATCCTGCTGGTCAGGAACAACCTTTCAGAGCTAGCCCGAACGCGCCTTGAAATTATACGCGGTACCCAGGACGGATTTGCGATCGCTGAAAAGGACCTGGAACTTCGTGGCGCGGGAGAGGTGCTGGGAACTCGTCAAACCGGCGATATGAGTTTCAAAATAGCCGACCTGATGCGCGACCAGAAGTGGTTTCCGCAGGTTGAAGTGCTGGCAAAATTGATGCAACTGCCCGAAAACGCCGGGGTGCGCAGCGAATTGTTACGCAACTGGATTGGTGAGCGCCAGGATTATACCGATGTGGGGTGATCAGGTGCATCGAGAAGAAAAGGCGAAAACTGTTACTCGGGGCAGGCGGGGTTGCTGGAGATGACCGCCAAGCAATCAAATAATCAGCACACCGATGCCTGGCATCCCGGTATAAAATCAAGCCTGCCGTCAGAGTACCTGCCGCTTTCAAGCATGTTTCAACCAGAGAACGTGTTCTCCAGTATCGAAACCGCTACCGAACTCAGTGATTTTACCGGTCTTGCTATCCAGCAACTTGTATTTTTCCGGCCCGAAAGGCTGGTGATACACGAATTACTGATCCGTGTGTCTGCCGATATTTTCGTCTCCGACGGGACCCGCTATGAAGATCTCGGCATTAATTTCAGAAACGTGGTCGGTCGAATTTTATCCGGATATATCGAACCCGAGATGGCGGCAATCTGTGATCTTCACGTGAAATTAACGCAACAGGCGCAGTCAATTATTGAACAGGAATTAAGTGACAGTATTTTTGCCCAGTCACCGGTTGAAAAACGTCGCGCCGGGTTTAGCCTGTCACGATTGCTTGGATCCGGTACCAAAAAGAAGGTGCCGGTGGCGGCAGAATCCCCCGAACAACGCGAGCAGCGAATCATTGCCAGCTGGGATGAAAAGGCAAATTCATCTGAGGATCGATTAGCAGCCGCGATATTTGGTGAACTTGCCAGGATCGCGCGCGCAATAGTGGCCAAACATGGTCGCTTGAGAGGGGATAAGGCCCTGTTGACGACACTGGCCACAGGGCTGGTATGCAACAACTATGGCAGCGAAATAATCGGTGAGGCTATTGCACCAATGGTTGCGCAAGCAGCGGCTCAGGAGGGATTTCCGGTTCTACCGGCCCAGACTGAACCCGTCGTCATTAACGTCAAGGGCGCCTCGGCATCGGGTAAGAGTACGATGCGTCCGTTACAGAAAAAGCATACCGAAAAACTGGGTATTAACTGGCATGATTTCGCACTGATAAGTCCTGATATCTGGCGAAAATTCCTACTTGATTATGACGCCCTGGGCGAGGCCTATAAATATGCCGGAACCCTGGTTGGCGATGAGCTTCCGATCGTCGATCAAAAACTCGATCGTTACATCGCGCAAAAAGCCGGGCAGGGAAGAATTTCTCACTTGCTGATCGACCGGTTTCGATTTG
This sequence comes from Gammaproteobacteria bacterium, assembly GCA_029288195.1. Classification (GTDB taxonomy): domain Bacteria; phylum Pseudomonadota; class Gammaproteobacteria. The sequence continues at coordinate 8,300 of JARFPR010000049.1, forward strand.
ACAGTTTTGCCCCGGGTAAAGACACCGAGGAGGGCAGTAATTTACTGACCCGCTTTGGTCATACCGTCTACCTGACGTTTATGGTCACGCCCCCGGAGGCAACGGTTGAGCGCGCCTGGATTCGCGGCCTCCAGGTCGGCCGCTTTAAGGCTGTCGACGACTTGCTCGATCACAATGTTGAAGCCTTCAAAGGGATCCCGGCGCTGTTTTTTACCTGGGCATTGCGCAAGGATAAAATTGTCTATTACGAGTTTCTGGACAATAGTGTTGCTCGCGGGGATAAACCGCGAACCATTGCATTCGGTGTTAACGGCGAATTGAACCTCCTGGATTTCAAGTGCATGTTCGATATCGAACGCTACACGAAAATTAATATTGAAGCGCATGATCCTGCGGGCGTCTACCCGCCCAGTGAGCAGATGGCTTACTCGTTAAATGCGGGGTTCCTGGTAAAATGCGCCCGCCAAATACCCGGAATAAATTTCGTCGACCGTGTCTCCGGCAGTATTTATGCCCGCATGGAATCCGGCAAGATGAGCTGGATCGATCCTGATATGATTGAGCGAGTACTGGATGACGAAGCCGCAATCGCGGCTTTTAGCGCGATGGTGCCAAAGTTTGCCGAAAGCACTAGGGAATTCAAGCAGCAGGCCGCGGTGCCTTTGTCTGATGAAGCGCAACTGCATACCATGGGTTGTTTAAAGTAATGAGCTCTGACATGAATCGTTGTGACACATCGCCATTGCTGGCTTATCACGAAGCGCTTGAGCAGTTGACCAGTAGCGTAGCGGCGCTTGGCAAGGTTATTGATAAACCCTTGCTTCAGGTTCAGGGTGCGGTTCTGGCGGAATCAATCGAATCTGAAATCGATGTACCAGGCTGTGCGATGTCGTCGATGGATGGGTACGCGATCAATGCTGCCGACCTTGCCGCAAGTGGGTCAACCTATTTACCGCTGTCACAACGTATTGCCGCGGGTTCCGCCGGCGAGGCCCTGGCTGACGGCACGGCCGCACGCATTTTTACCGGCGCGCCAATCCCGGATGGTGCCGATGCCGTGATCATGCAGGAGCAGGTCGATGCCGATGAGCATGGTATTCGATTCGAGTCACGGCCGACCAGTGGCAATAACATTCGACCGGCCGGCAACGATATCCAGCGCGGTAGCATAATTTTACGCAAGGGTTGTCGCCTGAGGGCACAGGATATAGGGCTTGCCGCGTCGGTCGGGCTGCAAACCCTGCCGGTTTGCGAGCCGGTCAGGGTCGGTATGTTTTTTACCGGTGATGAGCTGGTAGAACCGGGACAAAAACTTGGCGTCGGGAAGATATACGATTCAAATCGCTATACCCTGCATGGCTTGCTTGAATCCATGGGTTGCGAAATTATCGACCTCGGACTGGTCGGGGATACATTGGCGGCGACCCGGGAGGCGATGGAACGGGCCTCAACCCAGGCTGACCTGGTGGTAACCACCGGTGGTGTATCGGTCGGTGAAGAAGATCACGTGCGTATCGCCATCGAACAGCTCGGCGAACTGCGTTTATGGCGTCTTGCGA
>JARFPR010000255.1 GCA_029288195.1 Gammaproteobacteria bacterium
ACCAGGACGGGATTACTCAATTTCTGGATACCCTGGGCCAAAGCACTGGAAACCAGTCCTCGCGCAGTTTCTGACCGTCGATCATATCGTGCCCGGGGTAGGGCGGGGAGGTTCTTCCCGGGCGTTCGGTATAATGCCCGTCGTCGCCGACCCAGCGCATAGAAAAGGCGCGACGGCGATGATCCTGGAAATTTCCGCGCGCACCATGCACGGTGCGAAAATCGAATAAAACTGCATCGCCCGGTTGCATTTCCCATTCGAGAATGGATTCTTCGCAGTGAGCATCATCGAGCTCGGGCAGGGTCATGTATTGATCGCTTTGTGCATCGTAAAAGTCGGCATCGTCGAGCCATTTCACCGGTAGCACCAGCTTTGGCCAGCGATGCGATGCTGCCACCAGGCGCAGGGTTTCCGCCTTGCTCACCGCATCAAGTGGTAACCAGAAGCTGACCGTTTGTGTGCCGTCCGCGAAATAGTAAGGTGCGTCCTGGTGCCAGGGCGTTGGTTTGGAAGTATTGGGTTCCTTGACCAGCACGTGATCATGGAAAAACTGTGCCGTTTTCGAACGCATGATTAGCGCGGCGAGTTGTGCTGCGCTGGATTCGGTAATGAATCGATGAAACTCGGGAATCCGTTGCCAATTGCAATAATCATCCCAGAAGCGACCTTCATCTTCTGCCGTCACATTTTCAGCAAAATAGGGGCCAGGTTCGTCGTGATTGCGTTCTACTCCAGCGCGCAGTATTTCAACCCAGTCAGTGAATACATTACGCAGGCATACCGCGCCGAGTGTTGCGAAGGCCTCGCAGGCGTCGTCATTTATCGTGCTAAACGTTGCGTTCATTTTCAATGGCCCGCTGGCGTCGTGGCCAGCGTCGAATCGTTATCATCGCGACTCCGACAATCGCCAGGCTTCCGCCCAGGGCAATCTTGGTTGTCAGCGATTCACCGAGGAAGAATATACCACCAAATACCGAGGTCACGGGCAGTAACAGTAAAAATGGCATCACCTGGTTGACGCTGTAATGACCCAGCAAGCGGTACCAGATTCCGTAGGCGAGCGCCGTCATAATAACGCCAAGATAGACAACCGCGCCCCAGGCCGCAAAGGATGCGGTTTGAATTTGCACCAGCTGATCCTGCTCCAGCAGGATGGAAGCCACGAACAGTTGTGGCGCGGCAAACAGCGCGACCCCACTGATCAGGCGAAATCCGCCAAGATTGCCGAGCTTCTTGATCATGATTTGCCCGACCGCCCAGGTGAACGCGCCGCCGATTACCATGAAGGCATAGATCAGGTCTCCGGCGAGCTTCGGTTCGCCGATGATTAAAACCGCACCGCTAAATGCGATTACGATGCCGAGCGCCTGTTTCGGTGAGATACGGTCGCCGAAAACCAGCCAGGCGAGTATCAATCCAAACGGTACTTCGAGTTGCACCAACAGCGCCGCGGTTGAAGCATCAATGCCGCGGACGCCATTAAAGGTCAAGCTGTACTGTAGCGCGGCGCTGACCAGTGAGATCCAGAAAAGTTGTTTGAATAGACCGGGTGGCGGGCGAAAAAACCAGATCAATAGCGACGCTGTCAGGGTGAATCTCAACGCCATCAACAGGATAGGGGAGAAATGCGACATTCCCGCCTTGGCAACGATGAAACCCATGCCCCAGATTACGGCGACCGAAATCGCCAGTAACACATCAACCGGTTTCATCGGGGAGCACGGTGCTAGTCGATCGAATCAAGAACTTGATCGACCCAATAATATGGGCTTGGGCGTTTCTTATTCTCGAACCACGGTCACGGAACAACCGGCATGACGGGCCACCCGGGCCGAATTGGGGCCGAGCAGGTAATCGGCGAGCGAAGGGCGATGGGCACCCATCACGATATGGTCGATATTCAGGTCCTTGGCGGCCTCAACGACCTCGCGGTATACCGTGCCATTTTCAACCACCACCCCGGCCTGTAATTTCTTGGGCACCTGCTTGTCCGCAATTATTTGCAGTTGCTTGGCGGCTTCATCCTTCCATTCCTGCAGCGGATATTCAGTCGAACCATGCATTTCACCACGTATCGCGTAGCGCTGATCGATACCGGCAACAATACCCGGGATTACGGTCATCAGATAAATTTGGGCGCCATCGACGCCGGTGGCCATCTGTACCGCTTTTTCGATCACGCCCTTTGAGAGGTGTTCGTCTTCCAGGTCAATGGGTGCTAAGTAATTTACCATTGTCATATCTCCTAAATCTAAATTTGGTTAAAGGTCTTCCGGCATTTTAAAGTCTCGCGGACTCGGCAGGAAGACCAGGTAAATCACCCATACCGTAAACAGAATCATCAGGATGTTGATAATCGAGATATCTGCGCTAAAGGGTAACGATTTATCCACCACTGTAATTTCTGGTACCAGCGATCCATGCACGGGAATTGCCGGATCGATCACGTCCATTGCGCCGAGCGCCTCGCGTATTGATTCCACCGCGCTCGCGCTGACCGGGATCGCGGCACTGGAATCGATGCCGGCGGTACCGGGTCCTACTTCACCCGCCGCCTGGACGGTTTTGGCCGGGCTTGCCAATACGAACTGGGTGCTAACCGTCGTTATCGCATTGGGCTGGGAGGGATAACTGTTGGCCGGTATGGTGGCAGGTCTGATAAAGCTGAACCTGGCCGTATGTCCACCCTGTGCCCACTCGCTTAGATCAACCAGCTTGTAAAATCCGCTTCTCATTACCGTTGCGATCCCTCTTTCCTTCGAGGGCGCCATTAAAAATACACCGTCATGATTACCCTTGGACATTGCCAGCAACAGGGCGCGTGAATTGTCGTCGGAGTTTACGACTTCGATATCGGATTTGCCGATCGATTTGAGCAGCATATCAAGCACGATATCGGCACCGGATCCCTTGGGACCGGTTGCGATCTTGCTCATGCCACCGATAGAATCGGCGCCGTTGGCAAGGCTAATCAGGTGGGCTGACTTGTAACCCACTACCGCAAACGCTTCGGCAATCCCCTTGGCAACCGGGCCGTCGTCACCGAGCGAATAAAAAGATTCCGCACCCACGATTGCAACACGGGCTTCACCGGCGGCGAGACTCTCCAGCGGTGATGCGTTATTGGTCAGATCAAGATCGCTACCTGCATAGCCGGAACGAATTGCCCTGAGTGCCCGGGCAGTATTAATATCGCGTGCCACGCCCGGGTCGGCAACCACGGCTATCTTGGCCGCACCGCCACTACCGGCGCCTTCAGGCAACAGTCCCTTGGACGAGAGGAAGGCCGTGGCCACGCTGGAGGCTGATTGCGCGTCCAGGTCGACAGCCTTGTTCATCGCCTGCATATCCGCAGGAGTGATCTTGCCCGCCAGTTTTTCCAGCGCTTCGCGCAATCCTTTCAGGCTTGCCAGGGCGTCCGAGCGTACCAGCGGAGCGACTTCGTAGACGGGGAAGAAGCCCAGGTTATCGTCCAGCACGACCAGGTCGTATTCGGCGATTTGTCCATCGGTCATAAACAATTCACCGACATCAGACGATCCGTCCAACAGCGCCGAGACAATCTTGTCCTTGCCTTCAGTCCCGACTGGATGGGTGGTCGTGCTTGAACCGGTGATGCCGTAACGCCGGTTCATCTGTTGCAGACCATCCGCCGGGCGCTGTACAAAATCATCGTCGACGACATATTTGACTGATCCCAGTTTGGTCAGATCCTGGATCGTCCTGACGCCGAGATCCTTGGCCCGTTCTTGCGTCATCACCATGGCGTAGTCATTGGAAAACCCAAACTTTCCGGTCAGTTCCAGTCCAAGTGGCTTGAACAGTGCCGACACCGCAGCAGTAGAGGCCTCTCCGTCGCTGGTGGGGGCCTGCCCAAGAAAGGTCAGGCTGGTGCCGTTGTACTCGGGATAAACATCGAGCACATCCTGCTTGACCGCTTCCATGATTTTCGGTGTCAGCCCGAACGGAATACTGCGTTCGACCGGAATGCCGGCGTTTTCGGCGACCTGGGCAATCATTTCAGCCAGGATCATGCTTTCCGCGAAGGGTTTGGCGCCGACGCGCAGGCTTTTCTGATCGTTACCACCGCAGGCGACGAGGGCAGCACATAACAGGACTGCAACAACTTGTTTTAGGTATTTAGTTATCATTGTCATATCCCCCTAGGCCGCGCTTTCATCGGATTGGCTGTCGCTGCCGACTTGCCGCACGTGGGTATGCTTTTCACGCACTATCGGATCCTCTCGCACGATCCTGAAAAATGCCGCCAACTGCATAATGATGACGAAGGTGAACGGAATTGCCCCGGTGATCGCCATGACCTTGGCCACCTTGACACTCTCGGTAACGATGGTGGCAATGGTAATACCGGCCATAATCAATCCCCAGACCAGCTTTAACCTGGTCTGCGGGTTCAAACTACCCTTGCTGGTCATCATGCTGATAACAAAGGTGCCCGAATCCGCGCTCGTCACCAGGAAGATGAAGATCAGGCAGACCGCGAGGAAATTCAGTAACGTGGTTCCGGGGAAGTATTCAAAGAACCCGAATAGCGCACCCGCCACATCGGCAAATACTTTATCGGCGATACCACCGGCACCGAACATCTCGATATGAATGGCAGCACCACCGAAAGCGGCAAACCAGAGCATGGAAACGATCGTCGGTACACCAACCACGTAGATCACAAATTGACGAATGGTTCTGCCACGGCTGATGCGAGCGATAAAGATGCCGACAAACGGACCCCAGGCCAGCCACCAGATCAGATAGGTCAGGGTCCAGCCGTGAAACCAGTTCCAGGAACCCGCGGGGGTATAGGCATAGGTCTTGAACGACATCGGGATCAGCTGGATCAGGTAATCGCCGATAGCATAGACGAAGGATTGAAACAGGTAGGCAGTGGGTCCGCCGAACAGCACCACCAGTAAAATCAGGATCGCGACGATCATATTGATATTACTCAGAATCTTGATGCCCTTATCGACGCCGGTACAGGCCGACAGCAGGAAGCATACCGTCATAACGGCAATAATAATCATGCTCATGGTGACATCCTGGCTGGTGCCAAACACCGCACTCATGCCGGAGCGCACCATCAGGGTACCCATTGCGAGTGAGCCCGCGAGGCCGAATACGACCGCGATAACTGCGAGAATGTCGGCGGTATTGCCGATTCCATTCAGAGTCTTTGCGCCGAAAACGTTCTTGAATCCAACTCTGATGGGCGTCGATACCATCGATGGTAGACCTAACCTGAAAGTAAAATAGGCCACGGTCAGCGCGCAGCAGCCGTAGATAGACCATGCGTGTAAGCCCCAGTGCAGGTTGGTGATGACCATCGCGTTACGTGCCGCGATTGCGGTTTCACCTTCGCCCACTGGCGGGGTCATGAAATGGTAGATTGGTTCGGCCACGCCCCAAAACAGCAGTCCCGAACCCATGCCGGCGGCAAACAGCATCGCGATCCACGAAGCTGTGCTGAATTCAGGCTCCTCGTCGTCGGCGCCGAGCTTGATATCACCGTACTTGGTAACAGCCATGAAACCCATAATGACCAGGAAAGCCGTGCATAAGAGCAGGAAATACCAGTCCAGCGCGGTGAGCGAGTAGTTGACCAGCCATTGCGCGGCACCTGTCATCGAGTCCGGATCGACGACTCCCCAGATGGCGATGGCGGCACACAAAACCAGCGATATGAGCATTACGGTATTCATATGGAAGAGACCCCCTCAGTCTTGCCTGGTAAGGTCCAGGCTATTGTTTTAATGCACCGAGTCAGGCTTTGCCTGCGTGTAGAATTTTCAGGTTCGGCACATAGATTTTATTTGGGCAAGCATAAACCCAATTATTGATGAAGTCTAATCAGGCATCGGCATAAGCGTCCCTGTGGGCTGCAAGGTCGCCTCGGGACTGGATGAAGGCGGGTTCTCAGCGGGCGGCAATGATGCCGATTTCGACCAGTAAATCAGGGCTTGCAAGACGACTTTCGATGCAGGCGCGCCCCGGTGCATGCCCCTCCGGGACCCAGGCATCCCAGACTTCATTCATTTGTGCGAAATGCCCCATGCTTGTGAGCCAGATCTGGGCCGAGAGGATCTTGCTGTTGTCGGAACCGGCTTCGGCCAGTAAAGCATCGATTTTTTGCAGCACCTGCTGGGTCTGCAGCGTAATGTCGGCATTCGCGTTATCGGCCACCTGGCCGGCAAGGTAAACGGTGTCACCATGAACGACGATCTGGCTCATGCGCTGATTGGTGTGATGGCGGGTGATGCTCATGGCTGGCTCCTGGTCAATATTTATCGATTTACGGTAAGAATTTTTCGCGGGTACTCGGTAATGTACTCGGTCCCGGTCTCGGTTATCGCAATCGAATCACCGATGCGTCCGCCAAGCCTGCCATCGACGCTGATACCGCCATCGACTGCGAAAGTCATGCCTGCCTGCAGTATCGTTTTATCACCATGCTTGAGCTCGGGAGACTCGAGGTAGGCCATACCGATGGAACGACCGGTGCGATAACCGGTTGCATAACCGCGCTCGCGGTAGACTTCATCGGCGGCCTCGGCTACCGATTCGGCGGTCACACCGGGGCGCATCGCCGCGATAGCCGCCTGTTGCGCATCGATGGCGGCCTGCTGTACCTCGGCCGCCTCATCCGTTACTTCCTTGATGAAGAACATGCGGTCGAAACCCAGTTTGTACTGCTTGAATTGCGCCATGTTGCAGAAACAGAAGTAAACCGGATCGCCTTTCTCCAGTGACTTGACGCTAGCACGCCGATGCACCATCGATGTATCCCGCCCCGATTGCATGATCTGCAGGTTATGAATCATCGGTGAAATAAACGCCTCCCAGCCTTTGGCGGTCAAAAATCCAGCTGCCTTGCGAGTGCCTGCGTTGATCACGGCGAGCGCCGCTTCATACTCGGGTCGGCCTTCTCCAAGCGCGTCTTCGGCAGCCTGCATCATCGCACCGGCAATTTCACCAGCCTGCTTCATGACCTCGATTTCTTCGGCTGACTTGATCATGCGCATTTCACCGAGCAGCGGCGCGATGTCGTTAAGCTTTAAGCCAGGCATTTGATCATCGAACCAGTTACGCACGATCGGCGGTAGTGCGGCAATCTCGACACCTATCTTGCCTGGATCCTTGCCGATGGACTCGGCGAGTACATTTTCCCAGCGTCTTGCACCGGTATCTTCCCAGGTGGAAACGTTTTCAACCCAGGTCATGGCGCCGACCATTTCGCTTTCCATCAAAGGGGTAATGACCTGTGGTGGCAGGTCCGGCCGAATCAATAGAAATGTCGGTCGACCAAATTCGACAGAGAGATAGCCCCAGAATCCCGCGAGGTAGGCAATCGAGCTTTCGTCGGTGATGATGGCAAGGTCAATCCCGGCCTCTCTAAGGCGGGACTGAAATTCAGCGGTGCGTTGGCGGGCCTGTTCTAGCATTAGTTATTCTGGATATCGTGATGAGACCGGTGTATATATCATACCGACTCTGCTTAAGGAAACGATTTTACGATGCCCATCAGCGCCACTATC
>JARFPR010000266.1 GCA_029288195.1 Gammaproteobacteria bacterium
TACCAGCGGAAAGCCTACTTTTTCTGCCAGTTGCGCGGAGGACTCAACATCAAATGCAATCTGGTTCGGCGGTTGCAACAATCCAAGGTCATGAATCATTTTTTGAAATCGTTCGCGATCCTCGGCAAGATCGATCGAGTCAGGGGTGGTACCTATGATCGGCACACCGGCGGCCTCCAGGGCCCGCGCCAGGTTTAGCGGTGTCTGGCCGCCAAACTGAACAATCACGCCCTTCGGCTTCTCCAACTCGATAATCTCAAGCACATCCTCGTAAGTCAGCGGCTCAAAGTAGAGTCGGTCCGAGGTGTCATAATCGGTCGACACGGTCTCCGGGTTACAGTTGATCATGATGGTTTCATAGCCATCCTCACGCATCGCCATGGCCGCGTGCACGCAACAATAATCAAACTCGATTCCCTGGCCGATCCGGTTTGGACCGCCTCCCAGGACGATGATCTTTTCTCGACTACTGGTATCAGCCTCGCATTCTTCGTCATAACTCGAATAGAGGTAGGCCGTGCTCGAAGCAAATTCTGCGGCACAGGTATCGACGCGCTTGTAGACAGGTCGGATGTTCTCGGCACGGCGCAGCGCGGCGAAACTCAATTCATCAGTACCGAGCAATGTCGCCAGGCGTCGATCAGAAAAACCCTTGCGCTTGAGCGCACGGATTTCGTCAGCACTGAGGTCATCCAGGCTGCGTCCAGCGAGGTCCTTCTCGATTAGCACCAGCTCTTCGATTTGCACCAGGAACCAGGGATCTATCGCGGTGTGCTCGAATAACTGCTCGAGGCTGTAGCCCGAGCGAAAAGCGTCGGCCACATACCAGATTCGCTTCGCACCGGGCAGGCGCAGTTCGGTGCGGTACAAATCCTCGAGGTCCGACGGGTCCTGATTCTGGTCGACAATTTCGTCGAGACCATGAACACCCGTTTCCAGCCCACGCAGTGCCTTGTGGAAAGATTCCTGGAAGTTGCGACCAATCGCCATTACCTCGCCTACCGATTTCATCTGCGTCGACAGACGGTCGTCAGCCTGGGGGAATTTTTCAAAGGTAAAGCGTGGAATCTTGGTGACCACGTAGTCGATGCTGGGTTCAAAAGATGCCGGGGTTACGCCGCCGGTAATATCATTTTTCAGCTCATCCAGCGTATAGCCAACCGCAAGCTTGGCGGCAATCTTGGCGATCGGGAAACCAGTAGCCTTGGAGGCCAGCGCCGATGAACGGGATACGCGGGG
>JARFPR010000279.1 GCA_029288195.1 Gammaproteobacteria bacterium
ACTGTTGATCGATGCCGGCTGCGAAGTGGAAGGATACGCTTCCGATATTACCCGCACTTTTCCGGTCAATGGCAAATACACGAACGCCCAGCGCGAGGTCTACGATGTCGTGCTTGCCGCGCACCAGGCGGCGGTTAAAAAGGTCAAACCGGGTAATCACTGGAACGACCCGCATAACGCTGCCGTGCGCGTGATTACGCGCGGGCTGGTCGAGCTTAAACTGCTGAAGGGCAGTGTCAGCAAACTTATCAAGGAGCGTGCCTACCGGAAATTCTACATGCACCGCACCGGTCACTGGCTTGGCCTTGATGTCCACGACGTTGGCGACTACAAGGTAGGCGATCAATGGCGGTTGCTCGAAGCGGGAATGGTGATGACGATTGAGCCCGGAATATATATCCCGGCGCGCAGCCGCGGGGTGCATCGCAAGTGGTGGAATATCGGGATTCGAATCGAGGATGACGTTCTGGTCACACGCCAGGGTCACGAAATACTGACCGATGCCCTGCCGCGCAAGGCGACCGAGATCGAAGCCCTGATGGCGAGCTAAATGCGTGATATCGCAATCATCGGTGGCGGCCTGGTAGGCTTGTGCGCCGGACTGGTATTGCAGCATCCAGGCCGCCGGGTATCGATCGTCGAGGCGGGCAATCTCGAGCAATCCCGTAGCGATGGATTGAACGCGCGTTCGATTGCACTTTCTGCCAGCAGCGTGCAGATTTTCAGAGCCCTGGGAATCTGGGCGAAAATCGAAACTCAGGCCGCACCGATACGACATATTCATGTGTCGTCGCGTGGGCGCTGGGGCGTCACCCGGTTGCAAGCCGAAGATTATCAACTCGATGCACTGGGCTATGTCATCGAAAGCCATGTACTCGGTCAGTGCCTGCTTGATGCGGTTGACGGCTCCGACAATATAAAACTGGAACAGAATGCCGGGTTCGAATCGATCACCCAGGATGCGGCCGTTACCATTAGCTACCGTAAAAATAAACGTAAACAAAAGCTGCAGGCAAGGCTAGCATTGATTGCCGATGGCGCAAATTCAACGGCGCGCACTGCACTTGGCATTGGGCACCAGAGCTTCGAATATGGACAGGCCGTGGTGATCAGTAATGTCGAGGTCAGCCAACCAAAAGTCGATACTGCTTACGAACGTTTTACACCGCAGGGTCCGCTGGCAATGCTACCGCTGGGCGGAAAACGCTATGCCTGCGTCTGGACCCTCGCGCCGGAACAGGCAGGCACGGCGTGTGCGCAGGACGATGCGGAATTCAGTGCAGCGCTGCAGGCGTGTTTCGGCTTTCGCCTGGGATTGATCGAACGCGTCGGCAAGCGTTTCTCGATCCCGATTCAGCGCACCCGCGCCGATGCACTGCATTGCGGTCGCTGCCTGTTGATCGGTAACGCGGCAAACGCGTTGCACCCGGTCGCAGGGCAGAGTTTTAACCTGTCGTTGCGCGATATTGCATGCCTGCACGAGTTACTCTGCGAACACGACCTGGGGGATTTCGATGATGAGCTCAGCCAGGTAGCGCAAGATTACGAAATGTTGCGCGCAGAGGAACAGCGCCGGGTTATTGGTTACGGTGACGGCCTGGTAACACTGTTTTCAAACGAGTTGCCGCTTTTTGATCATCTGCGCGCCGCGGGTCTCAGCCTGCTTGACCTGGTGCCGGCGTTGAAAACCCAGGCCGCGTTTGCCGGCATGGGTATGACCTTCGGCGGCAATCGCCTGCTGCGGGGGCATTTGTGAGTTCCAGCAAATTCGATATCGTTATCTCCGGCGCGGGCATGGTCGGAACCTGCGCCGCGCTAGCTCTGGCCGCCAGGGGGTATCGCGTTGCCGTTATCGAAGCGACGTCAGGTGAAAACGATAAGCTAAATGATGAGTCTTATGATTTGCGCGTGTCGGCAATCAGTCCGCGCTCGCGTTACATCCTGGAGCAACTTGGCATCTGGCCGCAACTCGACAGGGAACGGATTTGTTATTACGAGCAAATGCATATCTGGCACCAGCATGGCGCCGCCAGCGTCGCTTTTGATGCGGTCGACCTGGCACGCGATAATCTCGGCACAATCGTGGAGAATCGCCTGCTGCAGCAGGCGCTTTACCGCGCCTGCGAGCGCGAGGTAAAGATCGAATGGTTCATGCCGGACAGCATCGAAGTATTGCTTGAAAATCACGCGCAGGGAGTTGAGTTGCGACTAAGTTCGGGGCTTTGCCTTACTACTGAACTGTTGCTGGCGGCGGATGGACGCAACTCGCCGACTCGTCAATTGGCCGGCATCGATGTGCAGGCCGGGCAATACCGACAAACCGCAATCGTTGCCAATGTCGATACCGAGTTTGCGCATCAATTTACCGCCTGGCAGCGCTTTCTTAGCACCGGCCCGCTGGCTTTTCTGCCGCTTGCAAATGGTCAATGCTCGATTGTCTGGTCCTGCGATGATGACCAGGTTGGGCAACTTATAGACGCGACTGATGATGAATTCTGTAATGCCCTCGCCGAGGCTTTCGAATTCAAACTCGGCCGCGTGAAATCCTGCAGCGCACGCATGAGTTTTCCCCTCGGCTGGCATCACTGCGAGCATTGGCTGAAAGGGCGGGTACTGCTGATCGGCGATGCCGCCCATAGCGTGCATCCACTCGCCGGCCAGGGAGTTAACCTGGGTTTCAGCGATGTCGAGACACTCGCGCAATTGATCGGCGAGCGCTCTGAAGCCATCCCACAAAAACAGTTGCGCCGTTACCAACGCCAGCGCAAGAGCGAAACCTGGGTGGCGGGTACGGGTTTCGGTGTACTGAAATGGTTCTACGGCCTGGACCAGAAATGGGTGGCCACGGCGCGTAACCTGGGTATGCGGATGGTC
>JARFPR010000305.1 GCA_029288195.1 Gammaproteobacteria bacterium
TACTTGTCGGCGGATAAATCCACCGCCTTTGCTACCTTTTTCGGGTCGAGGTCACGGCCCGAGACGATGAAGTGCAGATGGATTTTGGTGAACACCTTGGGAATGCTCTCGGCCCGCTCGGCTTCGATTTCGACTTCACAATCAACCAGTTGCTGACGCGATTTGTGCAGAATCGACACCACGTCAAACGAGGTACAACCGCCAAGCCCAAGTAACAGCATCTCCAGCGGACGCACCCCTAGATTGCGCCCGCCGGCATCTGGGGCCCCGTCCATCACCACCGAGTGACCACTGCCGGATTCGCCGACAAAAGACATGTGGTCAAGCCACTTGATCCTGCACTTCATAGTTAATACCTATTGCTGTTGTATTGATTTTTTTGTGCTATCTTTATTACTTGCGCGAAACAGATAATTACAATCATGTCAGTTAACCCGATCACAAAAGTCATACCCCGGCAAAATGCCGCCCTGGACAATTTTCTGCATCATTGTCACACCAAGAAATACGCGACGCGCAGTACTATTATCCATGCGGGAGACGAATCCGAGACGCTTTACTATATCATCGACGGTTCAGTGAGCGTAGTCATCGAGGACGAGGACTGCAACGAAATCGTGCTCGCCTACCTCAATCCGGGTGACTTCTTTGGTGAAATGGGTTTATTTGAAGAAGACACCAAGCGCAGCGCCTGGGTTATCACTCGCACCGCCTGTGAGGTCGCGGAAATTCATTACAACCAGTTCATGCAGTTGGCCAAGGACACGCCCGAGATCCTGTTTCAACTGTCTTCGCAGCTCGCCAGTCGTTTGCGCAATACCAGCCGCAAGGTTAGTAATCTCGCGTTTATGGATGTCACCGGGCGGGTTGCCCGTACCCTGCTCGACCTGGCACGCGAACCCGATGCAATAACGCATCCCGATGGCATGCAAATCAAGATTACGCGCCAGGAAATCGCCAAGATTGTCGGTTGTTCGCGCGAAATGGCCGGACGCGTGATGAAAACGCTCGAAGAAGACGGCCTGATCACGGCGCATGGCAAAACCATAGTCGTCTTCGGCACCCGCTAAGACTTGCCCGCGAGGATAGCGGGCTAGTAGAAAAGTTCGCGCAGGCCCTGGCCTGGATCCGGCACCCGCATAAAGGCTTCACCCACGAGAAAAGCGTTAACGTCATGCTGACGCATTAAAGCAACGTCCTCGCGACTATGAATCCCGCTCTCTGTAACAACCAGGCAACCTGCGGGGATCAGTTCAAGCAGATTAATCGTGGTGTCCAGGCTGGTGTCAAAAGTACGCAAATCGCGATTATTGATCCCGACCAGCTCGAGCTCGAGTTTAAGTGCCCGATCGAGCTCCTCGCGGTTGTGCACCTCGACCAGTACATCCATGCCGAGTTTGCGTGCATCCTGGTGCAAGCTTGCCAGGGTTACATCGTCAAGCGCCGCGACAATAAGCAGAATACAGTCCGCGCCGATCGCTCGCGATTCGACCACCTGGTAGGGGTCGATGATAAAATCCTTGCGAATGACCGGTAGCTGGCAGGCGGAACGCGCGGCAACCAGGAATTCCTCGTGCCCCTGGAAGAAATCCTGATCGGTCAGCACCGACAGGCAGCTGGCGCCACCCGCTGCGTAGGATCGGGCGATTTCAACCACGTCGAAGTGTTCGCGAATCACGCCCTTGCTGGGCGAGGCCTTCTTGATTTCCGCGATCACCGCGGATTCACCCTGCTCGACGCGCCGTTTTAACGCTGCAACAAATCCCCGCGGTGCAGATGCTGCATCTGCCTGTTGTTGCAAGCTGTCGGGCGACGCCATTTGCCGGCGCGCGCTAATCTCCTGTTGCTTGCGCGCAAGAATACGATTCAGGATATCCGGTCGCGCGGCGCTCATCAGGCGTTGGACCTGGCCACCAGGTTTTGCAGCACCTCGGCAGCCCTGCCGCTGGTGATGGCGACTTTCGCGGCTTCGACGCCGGCTGCCAGGGTATCGGCACAACCCGATACATAGATTGCAGCACCGGCATTGAGGCAGACAATATCGTGTGCGGGACCTGCATTGTCTGCCAGCACCGCGCGAATCATGTCCAGGCTTTGCTCGGGAGAATTGACTCGAAGCGCTTCAAGGGAAGCTGAGTCCATACCGAAATCAGCCGGCTTAATGGTATAACTGCTCACCTTTCCGTCCTTGAGCTCGGCGACATGGGTGGGCGCAGAAATGCTGATTTCATCCATTCCGTCCTGGGCGTGCACGACCATGACATGATGGCTTTCAAGCTGGTTCAAAACGTTTGCCATCAGCTCCACCAGCTCGTCGTGAAATACGCCGATAACCTGGTTCGGTGCGCCGGCGGGATTGGTTAGAGGTCCGAGCACGTTGAATATGGTTCTTACCGCCATTTCCTTGCGCGGACCGATGGCATGCTTCATCGCACCATGATGTGCAGGCGCAAACATGAAGCCAACGCCAACCTGTTCGACACATTCGGCGACCTGCTGCGGCGATATATCAAGTTTTACCCCAGCCGCCTCGAGCACATCGGCGCTACCCGAATTACTGGTCATGGAACGATTACCATGTTTGGCAACCTTTGCGCCTGCCGCTGCCGCCACGATTGCACTCGCGGTTGAAATATTGAAACTACCCGATGAATCGCCACCGGTACCCGCAGTATCGACCAGGTGATCGGTGTTTACCTCTACTCGGGTCGACAGCTCACGCATTACACGGGCAGCCGCGGAAATCTCGTCGACAGTTTCACCTTTCATGTGCAGCCCGACCAGGAAACCGCCGATCTGCGATGCCGTACATTCTCCGGTCATGATTTGCTGCATCACCGAATTCATTTCATCGCTGCTCAGATCCTGGCGCGCGATTACCGCCTTAATAGCCGCTTGTATATCCATCGCACTTCTCGCTTATTTGATACTTTGTTGAAGAAAATTTCGCAACAGGGCGTGACCATGCTCAGTCAGTATCGATTCCGGATGGAATTGAACTCCTTCTATCGCAAGTTCCCGATGCCGCACGCCCATGATTTCATCGAGACTGCCGTCTGCATTTTCCGTCCAGGCGGTGACTTCGAGACAATCGGGAACACTATCCTTATCGATCACCAGTGAATGGTAACGCGTTGCAACGAAGGGACTCGCAAGGCCTTTAAATACCCCGACGCCGCTATGGATCACCGGCGATGTCTTGCCATGCATTATCTCACGTGCGTGCACAATTTCTCCCCCGTAAACCTGCCCGATGCTCTGGTGTCCGAGACATACGCCAAGAATGGGCTTGTGCCCGGCCAGCGCCTCGATTGCGGCCATTGATACTCCGGCTTCGTTCGGAGTGCAGGGGCCGGGTGACACCATGATATGACTGCTGCCCGAGTTTAGAATTTCATCGACCCCAACCTGGTCGTTACGTACCACTTCGACATCGGCTTCCAGTTCACCGAGGTATTGCACCAGGTTATAGGTAAACGAATCATAATTATCGATCATCAGGACTTTCATGATTCATTCCGGCCGTCTTCCGGGTCGCAGGGATCACGCGACGGCAATCCTGCCTCGGCGAGCGCGACGGCACGAAAGATGGCGCGCCCCTTGTTCATCGTTTCCGCCCATTCATTTGCCGGGACCGAATCATAAACGATTCCGGCACCGGCCTGAATATAGAGTGTTTCATCCTTGATCACCGCGGTGCGAATCGCGATCGCGGTATCCATGTTACCGCTCCAGGAGATATACCCTACTGCACCTGAATAAATACCCCGTTTTACCGGTTCCAGTTCATCGATAATTTCCATCGCCCTGATCTTGGGTGCCCCCGAAACCGTGCCAGCCGGGAAGGTGGCGCGCAATACGTCAAAGGCCGACATGTCAGGCTTGATCCGTCCCTCGACGTTGGAAACGATATGCATCACGTGTGAATAGTGCTCCACGATCATCTTCTCGGTCAGGTGTACGCTGCCCACCTGGCTGACCCTGCCGGCATCGTTACGCCCGAGATCGATCAGCATCAGGTGCTCGGCGAGTTCCTTCGGGTCATTCAACAGTTCCTGCTCGAGCGCGAGATCCTGTTCCGGGGTCCTGCCGCGCGGGCGGGTACCGGCGATCGGCCTGACCGTAACTGCCTCGTCTTCGAGGCGCACCAGAATTTCAGGCGATGATCCGACCACGTGATGATCACCGAGATTCAGGTAATACAGGTAAGGCGACGGGTTGAGACCGCGCAGCGCCCGGTATAAATCGATTGGCGCCGACTGGTAGGGAATCGAGAGCCGTTGCGATAAAACGATCTGCATCGCATCACCATCGATAATGTACTGGCGTGCCTTCTCCACCGCTGCCTCGAAGCCCTGTTGGGTGAATTCAGAGGTAAAGTCCTGCTCGCGTACCGTCTGCTGACCCGAACCGGTACTGGTATCGAGTTGAATCGAGCTCAGTTTGGATTCGAGATCATCGAGCTGCTGCTGACCCTGATGCCAGGCCTGCTCTGCCGTGGGCTCGACATGCACGATCAGAAACATGCGTGAAGACAGGTTGTCGAACACGACCAGTTTATCGCTTAGCATCAGCAGGATATCAGGAGTATCGTGCTTGTCGGGGTTGGGACAGTGCGCGAGTTTCGGTTCGATGTAACGAATCGTATCGTAACCGAAGTAACCGACCAGGCCGCCATGAAACTTGGGCAGGCAATCGGCCTCGGCAACCTTGAAGTAATGCAGGTAATCCTCGATAAAACGCAGCGGGTCAGCGGTTTCCTCGTCGCTGACAACCTGTCCATCGACTTCGAGTAGCACCCGCTTGCCGAAAACCTTGATAAGCGTACTGCAGGCCATGCCGATGATCGAATAGCGACCCCATTTTTCACCACCCTGCACCGATTCGAACAGGTAGGTGTAAGGCTCGTCGGCCAGTTTCAG
>JARFPR010000329.1 GCA_029288195.1 Gammaproteobacteria bacterium
CCTGCATTTGATTGTTGCGCGGAAAAACCGTAATCACTTTTGCGCCTACTGCTTTTTCAGGTTGCCAGCCGGTGCGAATAAAAAAATGACTAATATTGTCATCGATGTCCTTCGATTCCATCAGCATTTCGTCTACCAGGCCGATGGGCTCGCGATGCATCGCTGCCAGTTCGTCGACCAGGGTCGTGAACGAGATACTATTAAGAATTTTGTCGGCATCGAGCATTAGCATGCTTTGGTTCCCCACAGGCACTACAGGTTGTAGACTTGAACAATAGTGTCAGGCGTGGTGAGTGTACTTAAATCGCGCCGGCTTTAACAATTCAAATTTGAAGGAACCTGAAGTGTCTGGAGAAACTAATGACCTCGGTCAGCCAATCGGATTCCCGGTTCCCGACTGGCAGGCTTGCGAGCATCCACGTGGTGCGACCATGCACGGAAGCCGGTGCCGCCTGGAGCCCATCGATATTGACCAGCATGCCAGCGATCTGTTCGAGGCTTTTAGCCTGGACCAGGACCAGCGTAACTGGACCTACCTGCCTTATGGGCCGTTTGCCACGGAAGCTGAACTTCGTAGCTGGATAGTTTCCAGCTGCATGGGCGATGACCCGTGCTTTTTCAGCGTCATCGACCTGGCAACCGAAAAGGCGGTAGGAGTCGCCAGCTATTTGCGCATCGAGCCCGGTGTCGGGGTTATTGAAGTCGGTCATATCCATTTTTCACCGCGCATGCAGGGCAGGCCGATTTCAACCGAGGCGATGTTCCTCATGATGCGCCAGGTGTTCGATGTCTGGGGATATCGGCGCTACGAATGGAAGTGCGACGCGTTAAACCAGCCTTCCTGTGCTGCTGCGCAACGGCTGGGACTCATGTTCGAAGGTATATTTCGCCAGGCAACCATGTACAAGCAGCGTAACCGCGATACGGCCTGGTATTCGATACTGGATCGTGAATGGCCAGCCGCAAAGGCTGTATTCGAGCAGTGGTTGAGTGCTGAAAACTTCGATGCTGAAGGGGGACAGAAATCCAGCCTGTCGCAATCCATGCAGCAAGCGCTAGCTGTCTTACGTTAAAGTTCTGCAGCTCGCAGGGTCTCGACAAGTGTTTTGCAGTCGAGCAGTTTGCGCAAACTGCGGCGAATTTCGATCCATCGATATCGAATCGAGTTTTTTACTATGGATTCGTCGAGCTCTTTCAATTCGTCGGCAATCGGTGCCCAGTAAAACAGCGCCTCGGGGCTCTGGCTGAACACGGTGTCGTCGTCGTGTTCCAGTTTCCAGTCGCAGGTTGCAATTCGCTGAATGACTTTTTCAGTGGCGGGGGCAAAGTCTGCGCCCGCTTCCTCGGGAGTGCCGGTCTCGTCAAGAACCTGTTGCAGCGCTGTGTTCATCAATTCCTCCAGGGCGGATTCATCAATCTCTCCTGATTGATGCAGGTGGTGGCCGGTGAAGATTGTCAGGTCCGAAAGACAGGCCAGCCAGATATGCCACTTGGCGATATTAATTGACGTCAAAATGTCCGGGTTTTCGAACATTTCCGGGAAGCGGGTACCGGCACGGGTGCGTAAATAACCGTAGAGAGATGTCTGTGCAACATGGCTCGCACGTGTGTTGAGAAAAGTCGCGAGCGAATTCTGGTCTTCTATTTTTTCCGTTTTCTTGTGTTTGCCGATGCCAACATAGTCCCCCACCATTTGCCAGTAATTGCGGGTGAAAAGGGGGTTGACATAGGTTTTTACGATTTCGTGTGCTTTCACAGTAATTTTTTGATGATTTGTTACCAAATGTAACAGGAAAAAATCCGGGTTAAGAAAAAATGCACCAAATTGGCAGGTCTAACCCCGAATTCTAGGGTTTTTGTCTGGCAAATACTACGAATTCTGGGCATATTGGTCTGGCGATAAAATTATAAATCTTACGCACAACCAAACGTTAACGTTGTTTTAACCTTTTAAACAGGGGGACTTATGACTGATAATTCCACACGGGAGGAGCATTGGCGAAGAACAAAGTCGTTGATGATCGTCACTCTCACCATCTGGTTTATCTTCTCTTTCGTGGTGCACTGGTTCGCTGCATCGTTGAACGCAGTTACTTTCTTCGGTTGGCCGCTCGGTTTCTATATGGCCGCGCAGGGCTCCGAAGTTGTATTCGTGCTTACCTTGTTCTGGTTTGTCAAAGCGCAGGACAGAATTGACCGCGATTGCGGCTTAGCCGAGGAGGACTAGACCATGGCCAATAACACTAGTGGC
>JARFPR010000364.1 GCA_029288195.1 Gammaproteobacteria bacterium
TCCGCCCTGATCAAGACGTTGCGGCTTTTGAAGGTCGCCTCGTAAATGACGGTCGCGCCCTGGTCGATCAGCTCCCGGGTTTTTGCAATCATGCCGTCGAAGTTTTTCGGATCGTGTTCGATTTCAGTGCCGCCCGGGAACAGGTCCTGCGCGAGTTTGCCGGTACGGTGGCCGTTGGCAAAGATGAATTCCTGCCGCGGGCTGGTGGGTGTCATTACTTCTCTTTTATGTTTATACAACCACAGCGCTTTGTGGCATTGTAAACCGCGGACATATTGTGATTTTGACAGCTGCATTCTTATATTCCCCGGTATAGAACGCGATCGGCATATCGGCCGAAGGGCGACATGAAAATTAAACCAGATTCGATTTCAGCAGTATTAATTATTTTACTGATTGCAACATTGCTTGCCTTCTTCACGGGGGTTTTCCCGTATCCTTATGGCTGGATCATTATAATGGTATTGCTTGTGTTCCGATTGAATGCCAACCAAAAGAAAGAGTGATTGCTATTGATAAGCTGTTCGTAACGCAGGTGAAATGTGAGGCCTAATCCTGTATCTGCTTTTTCGCAATTTTGATTAAACGTATGCAATTACCTGAGGGGCACCCTCTCCCAGGCCGAGTGGCTCAGAGCGGTGCTTGTGCAGGACTGCAAGGATAAAACCCGCCAGCGATCCGATGGCGAGTAAGTGCTGGACGATTCATTTCCGACGGCCAGACATAGCTCGGAACCGCGCAATTTAATCTGACCATTTTCCATGTGATCGAACTTTTGCAGGTTGGACGTCTCGAAAAATGGCGTCCGTTGCTCGCACGGACGTAGTAGCACAGACGTTCCCGGCAGCACGGTATCGTTGACGCCAAAGGCAGTGACGCAAACGTTTGCGGCTGGGAAAACAAGCTGGCCCAGGCTGGTGTAAATGACGGCGCTATCTGGGGTTGCGCCGCCTTTACAGTTATGCGCGAACAGGGGCAGGTCAAGACGTAGATGGCTTCCCGTGCCTAGAATGTCGAAGCAGTAGCCGTCGACGGGACGATCCAGGCGATCTTTGAGGCGCACATGAATCAGGCCCCCGGTGGCAGCGTCAGTTGGGTTAGCTGCAGTGGCGGTGAACAGGATCGCCAGACTCATAAGCAGTAACTGTGAAAGACCCAGTTTCCTTATCGCATAGCCGTGGCGGCTGTCGACTTCGTGAGTTGAGGGTAGGGTGGCTTTATCCCGCATTGGTGATGCCCTGGTGCAATAGTCGGGCTAGATTCCGTCAAGTCGTGGACTTTGTCCAGTAATTACGGGGACAGTACACCTATTAGGTATATTGTTGAGCGGTGGTCTGTTTCTAGTTGGTTGAAAACAGCATTACTGGAGTTAGGAATAATGCTCCCCGAACTGACGAAGGGAATCGAGGATCAGTGTTCGGCGAACACCTGGGTATTGCCTTTTTTATCGAAACTGATGACATCGTAGGGCTGTTTGGTGTTGCCCTGCTCCATACCCGGGGTGCCGATCGGCATGCCGGGAACCGCGATTCCGGTAACCTCCGGTCGGAACAACAGCAGACGCTTGATGTCGCGGTGGGTAATATGACCCTCGATGACATAGCCGTCGATGACGGCGGTATGGCAGGCAGCCAGTTTCTCGGGTACGCCGAGCCGCTTTTTCACCTCGAAAACGTCTCGTGTATGCTCGATGGTGACGTTGTAATTCTTTTCCTCGAGATAGCGAACCCACTTGGTGCAGCAGCCGCACTCGGGATTTTTGTAAACCACGATTTCTTTCGTCAGGCCGTCATCAGCCTGGCTTATATTTAGAGCCAGAATGCACATCGCTGCCGCGAGTAAGATCGATTTCAACGCGATACTCCCTTCGATATCTAACGCTAATACCCACTAACTATAGATGGTGCTGGCCATTAATTCAGGATCAGCGTGTTTCGAAGTTGGGCCCGTATATGGGGCAGGCCTTACATTTGATGCGCTTGCTCGAATGTGGGATGTCAGGCTTAACCCCCTTTGGTCTTTACGATTTTTGGAAATGAGGATTACCTGACAATCGAATAATTGACTAATCCTCTTTCAATAATTTAATACTGCCGATATCGCGATTGGCCCTGGGAATGGCAGGCTTTAAACTTTCAACATCGAGGTAAGAGGGAATTGCGATGCAAGTAGAAAGTTATATGTCACATGCGCCAATCACCATTCGCGACGACACGGACTACTGGAAGGCGTCCGAGATAATGCGGGAAAAGGATCTGCACCATATTCCGGTTATCAATCAAGACGAAACGGTTGTTGGTATCTTGACCCTTCGTGACCTGAAGATGGCTGCAATGCATTTCGGGGGAGCACATGTGGAAGTGTCCGAAGTGATGCACAGCCCGGTCGTCACGGTGGCACCCGGCCAGGCATTGGCAGATGCGGCCAGAATAATGATCGATAATAGAATAGGCGGCCTGCCCGTTTTGGACGACGGCGGCCAGATTGTAGGCATTCTGACCGAAACGGATCTACTGCGCGCCCTGGTCGATCAGCTAAGCTGAATTATGGTGATAGTTTACTAATCTCCGAATTAAGTAAACTGCCACCATAATTCCGGGTCGATTCAAGCGGAAATCCAGACCTACATCGCTTTTAGCCCGCCAGTGACGGTTGCACGGTTTTCAGCATGTCGGCCGCCATTTGCATTTTTTCTGCCTTTTCCCGCTGACGGGCAATCGGGCCATCGATAAATAAGCTCGCCAGGCCATGTACTGCTGACCAGGCCAATAATTCCTGCGGGCTAAAGGCGGCCTCATCGTCATCCGGCAAGGTGTCGGCGAATCCCCCGCGCATATGTTCGCCAAGCTTCCTGGTCGCTTCGTGATATACGGGGTCGTTGGAATAGATACCTTCTTCGTACCACATGGCGCGGAAGAAAGCCGGTTTGTCGAGCGCAAATTCGATGTAGGCGAGCCCGACCGCTCGAAATGAATCGGCGTCCTCGAGTCGCGCGCGCTCGGCTGCTGCGATCATGTGGTCCGAAAGGTCATTTAATGCGCGCGCTGCAAACGCCGTAATTAGCGAGCGCTTGTCGGCATAGTGACGAAATGCCGATGACGGAGCGACACCGGCGAGTTTGGCACAGCCACGCAGGGTAACGGCTTCGAGACCGAACTGGGTTGCCAGTTCGTCGACCGCATCCAGTAATGACTCGGCCAGGTTGCCATGATGGTAGCCGCGTTTTTGCCTGGGGTTGAACTTCATCGCTCGAGACCGCACCTTGTTATGTGGACAGCGTTCACTTTTTTTCCGATTTTACTTGAAATCTACATAAATATCGGCATATTATATGTGAACGTTGTTCACATAAGTCAATATATTTTTAACCAGGCAGGACAAGAAAACTGCCTAAACAGTCGATTCAGGAGATCGAAATGACATCTTCAACCGCCACCATGAATAACAATGGAACTCACAATAACGGCTCCGGATGCTGCGGATTCGGCACTCGCGCCAACTGGTCCGTCACCAATATCGTTGCCATGGTTATCGGATTTGTGCTGTTCTGGCCGCTCGGCCTGTTCGTTTTGTACTGGATTTTCAAGGGCCGCAACGTAACCGACATGCGGCGTCACTTTGTTGAAAAATGGAATCGATTCAAAGGCAACGAAGCCACTGAGGCAAGTGGAACAGACAACCAGATTTTCAACGAATATCAGCAGACGCAATTCGATCGCATTCGCGAAATCAAGGATGAAATCAAGGAACGGGCACGCCGTTTTGCCGATTTTCGATCCGACGCGAAACGTCGTGCCGACGAAGAGGAATTTCGTCGCTTTATGGATGACTCGCCATCCAAAAAATAGGCCTCCCTGCCGGGTCCAGTAGTCCGCTTTACTCCCGCCTGAAGAGTCGGCGCGCGTTTTCCACGCTGATCTTGCGCCGCACGTCTGCGGGCAGGTCCGCAAGCCAGGCGCGGTGCCAGGCGATTAGCTGTTCGAAATAATCCCAGCCGTCGTCGGCTAGATCCCAGGATTGCGTTCGCGTGACCCGCCACACCGGGTCGGTACCGGTGACGAAACGGTCCGGGTGATCGATAACCAGCGCGCGCCATTCGGGCAGCAGGCGGCCGTCTTCGCCCGCCAGTCCACCGTAGCGCCACGGGTCGCGTGCGGAGAACTCGATCCAGGTGTTTGGGCAGGCCTCGACGATGCGCCGGATGTGTGACGGGTACAGATTGCCGCCGGCGTGTGCGAACAGGAGGTCCAGCGACGGGTAGGCGCGGCAAATCCCCAGTAAGGCCGCCTCGTTTCCTGAATCGATGTGTATCAGCACCGGCACCCGGTACTCGACTGCGAGTGCCATCAACTGCACAAATACGTCGTTATCGAAACGCGGCTTAAACCCGGTCATGAAGTGAATTTCACCGATTCCGTGATAGTCGCCGGCACTTAATCCAGCCTTCGCCATGGTGACGACGCGCGGGTCCAGGTGCCAGTCGCGGCGACCCAGTTCGTGAATATACGGCGAAAACAGCGGGATGACGCGACCGCCCGAAGCACGAGCGAGCTCGAGTGCGAGTTCAGAAGGCGTTCCTGCGGCGACCGCGAATTCGACGCCCGCGGCTTGCAGCTTGGCGGCAACCTGTCCGGCGTCGATGACTTCACGCTGGTCCCAGTTGAAGTGCACATGCACATCCGCGAACGGTTGTGCGGTACTGGCCACATTCGACCACGCGAGCAGTGCTCCCGCTGCCAATCCACGCTTGAAGGTTACTGGACTTATCATTTCCTGTTCCGGAGTTACGTGGACAGTATACTTATTTCAATCCTGAAGCTCGCTAGTGGCTAACAGCTATGCTGTCCCCGGGTATAAGAGCCCGATTGGCCGCTATCGGAATTCCTGTTTCAAATCTACAGTCGAACGCTTTCCGATCGCAGCGTAGTTTTCGTCGAGCCACGCCGCGGTTGCTTCACGACCCGCGTCACGTAGCCGGCAGAGAAAATCCCAGTCCGGGCTGAATTTGCTCGCGACGCTGAATTCGCTCATGGCATCGTCCGCGCGAATCGAATGGATATTGAGATGGGTAAAGTGAAAGTGATCGCGGAACTCGTCCTTGATCCAGCCTTCCTCGACGATCTTCTTGGCGAAGTGGATCGCGCGCATTTCACGCAGCAGCGAGGAGTTAAAGCTGATTTCATTGATGCGGTTGTGAATGTCATGCGAGGATTTCGGCACCTCGTCTCGCTCAATCGGATTGATGTGCAGTATGACGATGTCGTCGGTTTCGGTCTCGTAAATTAACGGGTAGAGCGCCGGGTTACCCATGTAACCGCCGTCCCAGTAGGCTTCGCCGTCGATCTCCACCGCCTGGAACAGCGTTGGCAGGCAGGCTGACGCCATCACGGCGTCGAGGCTCAGTTCTTCGTTGTGGAACACCTTGATCTTGTTGGTGCGCACGTTTGTGGCACAGATGAACATGTTGGTGCAATCGCAGCGTTTGATCTCGTCGAAATCCACGTGTTGCTCGAGCACGTCGCGCAGCGGGTTGAAATCGAGCGGGTTAAACTGGTATGGGGAGAACACCTTACTGAAGGTATCAAACCAGTGATAGCTGAGCGACTGGTTGAGGTTTTCCCAGCCGCCGAAGTACTGCTCCCAGTAAGACGGTTTGACCGGGTTGTAGGGCTGGCCCGCCTCGCTCACGTCTTTCCAGAAGTCGTGCAGGGCCTGGCGCGCGCCGTCGGGACCGTGTTTCATCATGCCATAGGCGTAAACGGTAGTGTTCATCGCGCCGGCACTGGTGGCGCTGAGACCGTCGATCGAAAGGCGGCCATCGTCGCAGATCTGGTCCAGTACGCCCCAGGCAAAAGCGCCGTGCGCGCCACCGCCCTGTAGCGCAAGGTTGACCGTCTTGAATTGGCTTTTCCTTGCTTTGGTACTTTTATTCATGGAGTTTATCCTGGATTGTCCTTATCGGATTTGGATGCGTCATTCCCGACCGCATGCGGTCGGGGATGACGGCTGGGTATCGATACTCACTGCGCGGTCCAGCCACCGTCAACCGGGATGATGCTACCCGTGGTACTGGCAGCGGCACTCGAACAGAGGAAAACTGCAAGCTCACCGAGTTGTTCGATGGTGACGAACTGTTTGGTGGGTTGCGCTGCGAGCATCACGTCATTTTTGACCTCTTCCTCGCTAATGCCTCGGATCCTGGCGGTATCGGCCACCTGGCTTTCGACCAGCGGCGTCCACACGTAACCCGGGCAAATGGCATTGCAGGTGACATTATCCTCGGCTGTTTCCAGGGCGACGACCTTGGTCATGCCGGCAATCCCGTGCTTGGCCGCAACATAGGCCGATTTGTAGGGGGAGGCGACCAGCGCGTGGGCCGAGGCGAGATTGATGATGCGCCCCCAACCGGACTCGCGCATCAGCGGGAGGCAAAGGCGGGTCGTGTGGAAGGCGGCACTCAGGTTAAGCGCGATGATCAGGTCCCATTTATCGATCGGGAATTCGTCGATTGGCGCCACGTGCTGAACACCTGCGTTATTGACGAGGATGTCGGCACCGCCGAAGCTTTCTCGCACGGCACCGATAAGCGCCTCGATTTCCTCGATCCGGGTCAGATCGGCGCCGTTGTAAATCACTTCGATACCGAAGTTTTCGCGCAGCTCCGCGCAGTCCTTTTCGATCTGGTCTGTGTCGCCGAAGCCGTTGATCACCAGATTGGCCCCCTGATTGGCCAATGCTCGAGCGATGCCCTGGCCGATTCCGCTGGTCGAGCCAGTCACGATGGCCGTCTTGCCTTGTAGCATGGATGTGTCTCCTGGTTGGTTGGTATTAGGAAGATGGTGACGATCGTCGTAATTTACTAGTATTGCGGGATTATGGCGACTGTAAAATAATTGGGCGGATTGTTGTATGTAGCGGAACCGATCACGTTTTTACGTGGCGCCGAAACCGGGTTGTCTTAATCTTTAACAGGTTGCCTGGCAGTTTCCCATGGCCAGCGCCCCTCGACTTCGAAATGCAGGGAAAAGCTGAGGAAGGTTCGTATCAGGATGATCAGTCCCAGAATCGTTACGTTGGTCAGGGTGTCGGCGACGATCACCGTGCGGATGATGTCGCCAGCGATGAGAAATTCCAGGCCGAGGATAATCGAACGCCCGAGCTGACGCCGAAAGACATCGTAGGCAGCGCCTTCTGGCTCCTTGCGGAAATTCGACAAAAAACGAAAAGACGACACCGCCGAACCGACGATTATGACTAGAACACCGATGGATTCGATGCCGTAACCCGCGATCGAAATCAGTTCTTTAAATTCCATGTTGCCAAGTCTCCAGCCGTTATGGCATCAAAAAGTTCAAAATCCGGTAGCAAAATATCGATATCACTTGATTTCACCTGCCGGCTTTAATATTGCCACTGAAACAGCGTATTTGAATTGACCGAGCGCAATTCGGCGGCGGGTTCAAATATACGGTCTTACGCAATCCGCGAATTCGGGGGACACTAGGCCCATTATCAAAAACGCTTTAAAATGACCAGGGCGTTACTGAGAAAAACTGTCCCCCGGTTGAATCCTTGAAAGGCGGATAAGCAAACGCCATTTAAGAAGGATATTGGGAATTGGGAGGTTGCATGTTAAGTCGTATCGGATTATTTCTACTCGCTAATTTCGGCGTGTTGGCCGTGCTCAGCGTTTCCATGCGCGTGCTTGGCGTCGACGCCTGGCTGGCCGGCCAGGGCGGTGGCATGAACCTCAACTTTCTGCTCGTCTTCGCTGCAATCATGGGTTTTGCCGGCTCTTTTATTTCGCTCGCCATGTCAAAGATGCTGGCGAAGAAATCGATGGGTGTACAGGTCATCGAGAATCCGCAAAGCGAAATCGAGCGCTGGCTAGTCGATGTAGTCAAGCGTCAAGCCGGCGATGCTGGCATCGGCATGCCCGAGGTAGGCATTTTCGACCAGCCGGTGATGAATGCCTTCGCTACCGGCATGAAGCGCAACAATGCCCTGGTGGCGGTTAGCACTGGTTTGCTGCAGAACATGTCGCGCGACGAGGTCGAGGCCGTGCTCGGGCACGAGGTTTCGCACGTAGCCAATGGGGACATGGTGACCATGGGCCTGCTGCAGGGCGTGTTGAACACATTCGTGATTTTTTTCTCAAGGGTGATTGGTATGCTCGTCGACCGCGCAGTGTTTCGCATCGAACGTGGTATCGGGCCAGGCTACTGGATCGGCTCTATTGTCGCTGAAATCGTGCTCGGTATCGTCGCTGCGATGATCGCCGCCTGGTTTTCCCGCCGGCGCGAGTTTCGGGCTGATGCCGGTGGTGCGAGTCTCGCCAGCCGCGGCAAGATGATCGCCGCGCTGCAGCGGCTAGGCGCCGCCCGCGAGCCGCAGGCTCTGCCGGGCGAGATGGCAGCCTTCGGCATCAGCGGCAAGACGATGATCACGGCTTTGTTGAGTACGCATCCCCCGTTGGCCGATCGCATCGAAGCTCTGCGAAATGCAACCTAAGGTAGCTGTCGCCAGTTAACGAATCGGTTAGAATTTGCGGGGGCGGTCTCCGCAGCTAACCGCCAAAGGGAACAGGGACAATCATGAAATTAAATCTCAGGAGTGGGTTCGCGTTAATCGTAACCCTGGTGGTTGCAGTTGGCGTGGCGGTGGTGCTGGTCAAGACCAAAGCCCCGTTAGAACACGTTGCAACTGAAATGCCGAGCCGGGTCGTGGAGACCATTACCGTGCAAGAGATTCCGTTCCGGACCCGGATCACGGCCTATGGCAACGTTGAACCCGCGATAACACTCAACGGCATGGCCGAGGTCAGCGGCAGGGTCAGCTATGTACACCCGAACCTGAAAGCCGGTGAAACGATACCTGCAGGAACCCTGGTAGTGCGCATCGACGCAGAGGACTATGCGCTGTCGCTCAAGCAAACCCAGGAAGATTTAAAAGCCAGCCAATCCTCATTGCAGGAACTGGAGGAAGAGGAAAAATCAACGCGACGTTCGCTGCATCTGGCCCAGCAAAACCTCGAGGTTGGCGAGGCCGAGCTTGCGCGCATTCGGGATATTTATCAAAAGCAGTTGATTGCGAAATCCACGCTCGACGCCGAAGAACAAAAAACCATTCAGTTGCGTCAACAGGTCGAAGACCTGCAGGGCCGGCTGAACGGTTTCGACAGTCGAAGGCAATCGATCGTGGCCCAGATCTCCCGCGCCGAACAGGAAGTGCAAAACCGCACCACGATCCTGGGTCGCACCGAAGTCACGTTGCCGTTCGATGCCCGTATTGGTGCGGTGAGTATTGATGAAAATGAGTTTGTTGCCGTCGGCTCGTTGCTATTCGAGGCGATCGATCTGAAGGGTGTAGAAATCAGCGCACAGTTGCCGCTCGATTCGATGCGCAAACTGGTCAGCCATCTCGAAGGTCAGTCTGATATGGCGCAGCAATTTATTCAAACGGGGGGCCATATTAACGATAGTCTCGGCCTTAGTGCCCGAGTGCGCCTGGTGAACGATATGCCGACTGCGGTCTGGGATGCGCGAGTACTGCGTATCAGCGAAGCGATTGATGCCACCCGGCAAACCCTCGGAGTCGTGGTAGGTATCGATAATCCCTACGAGAAAATCATTCCAGGCAGGCGCCCACCCCTGCTCAAGGGGATGTATACCGCGGTCGATCTGTTCGCGCCGACACGATCGGCGCTGGTTGTTCCACGCAAGGCGATCCACCAGGGACGGGTATACATCGCCGATAGTGACGATCGGCTCGTAATCCGCCCGGTCGAGATCCAACTTGCCCAGGGAGACCTTGCGGTAATTCGTGATGGCATCGATGCCGGTGAGCGCGTGATCATTACCGACCTGGTCCCGGTAATCGAGGGCATGCCGCTGCAGGTCGAAAATACCGGCCAGTTTGAAGCGGAACTGCGGCAACGTGCCGTCGGGATCGAACAATGATCCGTTATTTTGCGGCGCATCCAACCGCTGCAAATATTCTGATGTTTGTCATTTTATTGCTGGGTATCGCGGCTTTGCCGGGTCTCGAGAAAGAAACCTTCCCGGAAATAAAACTCAACAAGGTACAGGTAACCGTGAGCTATCCGGGCGCCAGCGCTGCAGAGGTCGAGGAAGGCATTTGCAACCGCCTGGAAGACACCACCGATGGCATCAGCTTCCTCGAAGAGCGTAGTTGCGAAGCCCGCGACAACGTCGGCATCATGGTGCTCGATATGCAGGAAACGGGTGATCTGCAGCTGTTTATCGACGATGTGCGCTCGGCGGTAGACGGTATAACCGATTTTCCCGACGATGCGGAAGATCCGGTGATCGATGAACTTGGTCGTACCTCGGCCGTGGTCAGCGTTGCGATAAGCGCGCAATTATCGCAACCCGAATTGAAAGCGCTGGCCGAGCATTACCGCGATCGTTTGCTGGCATTGCCCGAGATCCCGATGGTCGAAGTGGGAGGATTTTCAACCCACGAACTCAGCGTGCGGGTGAAAGCCGAAACACTGAGACGCTACCGGCTCAGCATCCCGGATATTGCCAACCTGATCCAGCAGCAGGCGGTCGATCTGCCCGCGGGTATTCTCGAAGCAGATCAGCTTTCTTACCAGATTCGGGTGGAAAACGAACGTCGCTCGGTAGATGAGCTTCTGGACCTGGTAGTGCTTAACGATGAAAAGGGCGGGCGCCTAACGCTGGGTGATATCGCCACGATTGCCGACGAATTTACCGACCAGGAGGTCAGGGTCGAACTCGACGGGCGTCCAGCCGCGCTACTGCAGGTTAAGAAAAACACGGGTGACGACACCTTAACCGTGTTTAACGCGGTACAAGATTTCGTCGATAACGAAAATAGCCTGCTGCCCGAATCGACGCGACTCGTCATTACCCAGGATTCGGCATCGATCGTGCAGGATCGATTGCAGCTACTGCTTCGCAACGGTTGGCAGGGGCTATTGCTGGCTACGCTGGCGCTGTTCCTGTTTTTCAGCTGGCGCTACACCTTCTGGGTTGCGCTGGGATTGCCGATATCCTTCATTGGAGGCCTGATGATGATGAGCGTCTTCGGCATTACCATCAACATGATTTCGATGGTTGCACTGCTGATGGCGATCGGCATATTGATGGACGATGCCATCGTGATCTCGGAGAGTATCGAAACCGAATACCAGGCCGGTAAATCGCCCATGGCAGCAGCCGTGGCCGGGATCCAGAAAGTCGGGCGCGGGGTACTATCGTCATTTGCGACGTCTGCCATGCTGTTCGGCAGCTTGTTATTCCTCAAAGGCGATATGGGCCAGGTGCTTGGCGTGTTGCCGGTAGTGCTGTTGTCGGTGCTGACCATCAGTCTGGTGGAAGCTTTCCTGATTTTGCCGCATCACCTGGCGCATTCCCTGAAGCACCATGCAATTCAGGGCAAGTCGGCCTGGCGCCTTCAGTTCGAGCGTAAATTTGATGATTTAAGAGAACGGGTTGGAAAGTTAGCAGACCTCGCGATCCGCTATCGGTACCTGACGCTGGGAACGGCGATTGGCCTGTTCATCATCACCGTCAGCCTGTTCCCGGCTGGCGTGATTAAATTTAAAGCCTTCCCGGATCTCGAGGGAAACGTGCTGGAAGCCCGAATCATTATGCCGCAGGGCACGCCCTTCGATCGCACCGAGGCGGTCGTCGCGGGCCTGTTGGCCAGCCTCGAACAAGCGCGGCAGCGCCTGCCACCCGAGGATGAAGGTGAGTTGATCCGACACATCCAGGTTTTTTTCAGTAACAATGCGGATGCCGGGGAAGAGGGCGCACACCTGGCGACTATCAGCCTGGATTTGCTCGATTCTGAAAGGCGCAACACCTCGCTCAACGAATTGCGGCGACTGTGGCTGCAGACGACTGGATCAATCCCGGACGCCGTTTCGGTGCAGTTCAAGGAGCCCGCACTGGGTCCGGCCGGCCAGGCGATCTCGATTCGCCTGCAGCATGATGATCTGCAGCAACTATCCAGCGCTTCCTGGGAATTGCAGACCTGGCTCAATGGTTATCCCGGGGTGTCTAACGTGATGGATGATTTGCGCCTGGGTAAGCCGCAATTCACCGTAAGCCTGCGACCCGGCTCGCTGGTGTCGGGACTCAACGCGCAGCAGTTGGCGCAACAGTTACGCGCCGCCTACCAGGGGATAAAGGTCGATGATATTTACCGCGGGCGCGAGGCTTACGAAATTAATGTCAAGCTCGATACCGACCGGGAAAATGCGCTGCGTGATTTCGAGCAGCTCAGCCTGTTTAATAACCAGGGTGTCGACATACCGCTAAACGCAATCGCGAACATCGAGGAGAAACGTGAATTCTCGCGCATTATCCGTGTCGATCATCAGCGTACCGTTACGATAAGCGGTGATATCGATGCCGATATTGCCAATACCAACGAAATCATCGGCGATACCGGCACGCGATTTCTGAATGGCCTGCAACAACGCTACCCCGGGATGTACATTAGTCTTGAAGGTGAAGTCAAGAATAGCCGCGAAACCAACCTGTCGGTGTTGACGGGATTTGTGCTGGGTGTCATCGGGGTGTACTTCCTGTTGTGTTTCCAATTCAGAAACTACCGCGAACCGCTAGTGGTATTGATGAATATTCCGCTGGCGCTGATAGGTGTGGTCTGGGGTCACAAGTTGATGGGTCTCGATATCACCATGCCCAGCATGATCGGGTTTGTTTCGCTGGCCGGTATCGTCGTTAACGACTCGATCCTGCTGGTGGAATTCGTCAAGCGCCGCAGCCTCGAAGGCCTGTCTCTGCACGACGCGGCCGGCCAGGCGGTGCGCGATCGTTTCCGGGCTATTTTCCTGACCTCGATTACGACCATTGCGGGTATGCTACCGTTACTTTCGGAAACCAGTTTACAGGCCCAGGTGCTGGTGCCGCTGGTGGCGAGCGTGGTGTTCGGAATGATCTCATCCACCCTGCTGCTATTGCTGGTGTTACCCTCTGCTTACGCAATCATGGAGGATCTGGGGATTCGTGAAATTGGCGAGGACGAGATGGAATTTATCGAGCAAACCGGGACCTGAGTTATAGCCCCGTAATCGGGTTTAACCGATCGACTCCGAAAGCAGTCTTACGCTATCGCGGCCTTCACACTTTGCCCGGTACATTGCGACATCGGCATACTTGAGCAGATCTTCTGCTGACACATTGGTCGGAAACAAAGCGATACCGATACTAAGATCGATTCGTTCATGGGCGACCCAGTGAACGAATAACTTCAGTGGTGTCCGGGCGAACATTGCGCCACAACGCAAAAGCCTCTGCAGCCTGCTCTACCAACATGCCGATCCCGTCGAAAGCTTTTGCTACGCCGTGAGAGTGTGCCCAGTCAACGAATGCGGTTGCCGTGCTGGCGCTGTACATCATGTCATAACAGATCGAATTGGCACCTAATACCCTAGTTGGCAACGGTGGGACTTCGTTGCTGAGTCCGGCCGCGGTTCCATTAATGATCAGGTCGAAATTATCGGCTCCTAGCGCATCGTAAGCAACAGCCTCGAGGCTGCCTTGCTCACTAAAATCCCTTGCCAGTTCGATTGCCTTCTCCAGGGTACGGTTAGCAATGGTGAGATCCGCGGGTGATTGTGCGAGGATCGGGCCGAGCACGCCGCGTACCGCGCCTCCGGCGCCGAGCACAAGAACGCTTCGATCCTTGATAGCAACTTTTAAATTATCGACCAGGTCCCGAACCAGGCCGACACCGTCAGTGTTACTTCCGTCGATGTCACCACCTTGCAGAAAGGTCAGGGTGTTGACCGCCCCGGCCTCTTGCGCGGCCTCGCTTCTGTGGTTGCACAGCTCCCAGGCTTCACGTTTGAATGGAACCGTCACGTTGACGCCGCTGAATCCCTGTTGCTGCAGATCACGTATTCCGGCTGTAAATGAGTCGTGCGGAAGCTCGATTGCCTGGTAGCTGAGCGCTTGTCCGGTCTGCTGCGCAAAGCTGCTGTGGATTCGGGGCGACAGGCTGTGGGCGACCGGGTTACCCACCACGGCGTAGCGATCGACATGATCTGTCGACGACACTATTTTTCCTGTAACCAGGCAGCCGCGTCCTTGGCAAAGTAGGTCAGAATTCCATTGGCACCAGCCCGTTTCATTGACAGCAGCGCTTCGAGTACACAGGCCTTCTCATCGATCCAGCCATTCTGTCCGCCCGCTTTCAGCATAGCGTACTCGCCGCTTACCTGGTAGACAAAAGTCGGGAACTGGAACTCCTCGCTGATCCGGCGCACGATGTCGAGATAGGGCAGACCCGGTTTAATCATGACCATATCGGCTCCCTCGTCGATATCGAGGCTGACTTCATGTAATGCCTCGTTGCTGTTGGCGGGATCCATCTGGTAGGTGTACTTGTTGCCACTCCCCAGATTGCCGGCCGATCCAACCGCATCTCGAAACGGTCCGTAAAAACTGGATGCATACTTGGCCGCGTAGGCAAGAATGCGCGTATTCAAGTAACCCTTTGCCTCCAGCGCTTCACGAATCGCGGCGATGCGACCGTCCATCATGTCGGAGGGTGCGACCACGTCGGCTCCGGCTTCGGCATGCGACAGCGCCTGCTTGACCAGGACTTCGATGGTTGCGTCGTTGGTGACGTAGCCGTTTTCATCGAGCAGCCCATCCTGGCCGTGGCTGGTATAGGGGTCGAGTGCAACATCGGTGATAACGCCGAGCTCGGGGTGAGCGGACTTCAAAGCGTGTACCGCACGCTGCACCAGGCCATCGGGATTCCAGGCCTCATCGGCACTGTCGCTCTTGCCGGACTCGCCCACGACCGGGAACAATGCGATCGCCGGTATTCCGAGGCTGGAAACCTCGTTCGCTTCCTCGAGTAACAGGTCGATACTGACTCGTTCGATACCGGGCATGGACTCAACCGCTACGCGTTGTTGCTCGCCATCGAGTATGAACATTGGATAAATAAAATCTCCCGCAGTCAGGGAATGCTCTCGCATCAGGCGCCGGGAGAAATCATCACGACGCATGCGCCGTTTGCGGGTATAGGGATAAATTGACACGATTTTGTCTCTGCTGCAGAAGTTTAGGCCAAATATCGCATAATTCGAGCCGGGTGGACAGGCCGCTAAAGATGTCATCGTCTAGTGAGCTGAAATCTTGAAAACGGAGAAGGCTAATCAAACTCCCGCTTTCGCGCCGGTCCGATCTATCGGCATGACTCTGCCCGGTGCAGGCATGGAGGGGCCTTTTATAATAAAGAATAGCTGGATGTCAGATATTGCGCACCAACCAGCGCACCAGGTCAGTCCAGATACGACTGATTTGAAGCCTGGTGGGCATAATGCCCGCGTGCGGTAATTCCAGTGTAATAACCGGAACGCCAAGGTGAATGCCGGCGTAGTTGCCGAGTGACCCAGGATAGGTTCCCATCAGGTTCTTGTATAGGTGCCCGATACGACGGGGAGCATTTTTTCGACTGGGTGCATCGTAGTCGACCAGCGAGTAGGGCGCGTGCACCGCGATTACAACATCCGGTTTGAATTGTTTAATTTCCTGGTGCAACCAGTTGGTTTCCGGTTCACTCAGTGGGTAGGGCCCGGGATAGCGTCGCTTGTTCTCATAGGCTTTGACCTTCCAGTATTCGAGTGCGGCTCCACCATGACTATCTGGAGTAGAGAAGTTTCGATTTAAATCTACCCCGTTTGCATTGGTGCGCTGGTGCTTCGGTCGCAATGCGCCGTCGGGGTTCATCAGCGGATTGATGCGCCAGTGAAACAACC
>JARFPR010000369.1 GCA_029288195.1 Gammaproteobacteria bacterium
ACATCAGGCGAACCGACCTCGTGTAAAAAATAGTCCTACAGGACGTTATTAGTTCCACTAGCACGAAGTAGGCCGATATACTGGCAAACACTCTCTTAGCTTCGTCGAGGTGCACATGGCAAAAATTATTCACAGCATGATCCGTGTGCTGGATCTCGATCGATCAAAATCGTTTTACCAGCAAGCTTTTGGACTTGCCCCGTCCCACGAACTCGATTTTGAGGATTTTGCCCTGGTTTACTTGCGCAATGAAGAAAACGATATGGAGATCGAGCTAACCCTCAATAAGGGCAGAACCACGGCTTACAAGCACGGAAACGGTTACGGACACATAGCCGTGTGTGTCGATGATCTCGACGCGGAGCACGAGAGATTTAATACGCTTGGCATTGAAGCTACCGATATCGTCGAGTTTTCACCGGATAATAATTTGCTGGCGCGCTTCTTTTTTGTCACTGATCCGGATGGTTACGAAATTGAGGTATTGCAACGACACGGCCACTACCAGTAACGATAGCCCTGTCCAGGTTGGAGATCAGGCGACGTTTTCACCTGGTTTCAAGCGCTGGTGGAACGCTGCAGGGTTTCCCAGTCCTGCCCCAGGCCAACGCTCGCGTCTGAGGCTTCGAGCATGCCCTTACCCTTGATAATGTCGGCGGCACGTTCGGCAAGCATGATCGTCGGTGAGTTCAGGTTACCGTTAGGGATGGTTGGGAAGATCGACGAATCGACCACCCGCAATGCATCGATGCCACGCACCCGGGTTTCAGAATCGACCACCGCCATGTCGTCCTCTCCCATGCGGCAGGCGCAGGAAGGGTGATAAGCGGACTCAACCGCACTGCGCACGAAAGCATCGATGTCTTCGTCGCTTTGAATCGATTCACCAGGTTGAATTTCAGGACCCCGAAAAGCATCCATTGCCGGCTGGCCGATTATTTCACGCGTTAACCGGACACAGGCGCGATAGGCCTCGATGTCTTCCTGGCGTTGCAGGTAATTGAAAATGATCTCGGGCTTGTCCTGCACGCTCGGCGTGCGAACCTTGATGGTGCCACGACTATAGGGCTTGTTGTGCCCGACGTGCACCTGGAAACCATGCCCATCGAAAGCGGCGTTGCCATCGTAACGCATCGCACCGGGCAGGAAGTGATACTGGATATCGGGCCATTTAACGCCGGCCTTTGAACGGATAAAAGCGCAGGACTCAAAATGATTGGTCGCACCGAGGCCTTTCTTAGTCAGCAGCCAGCGAGTGCCGATCAAAAACTTGCGCCAGAGATTGAGCTCGGCATTCAGCGTAATGGGCTGCTGGCAGCGAAACTGAAAATAAAACTCGAGATGGTCCTGCAGGTTTTCACCGACGCCCGGCAAGTCGTGGGCAACTTCAATACCGGCCGGTTGCAGCACTGCGGCCGGGCCGATGCCGGATAACTGCAGCAAATGCGGTGATGCAATCGGGCCAGCGCTTAGAATTACTTCCCGTTTGGCACTCAATGTTTGCTTATTGCCATCACGAATAAACTCGACTCCGCTGGCGCGCTTGGCCTCGAGCAGGATACGTTGACTCAAGGCGCCGGTAATCACTTCCAGGTTGGGTCGGTTAAGCGCCGGTTTTAAATAGGCGTTCGCGGTTGACCAGCGTACGCCATCCTTTACCGTCATATGCATCGGGCCAAAGCCCTCCTGCTGGCGACCGTTGTAATCCCCGGTCTTCATGTAACCGGCCTGTTCTCCTGCGTCGATAAAGGCCCGGTAGAGCGGGTTTTGCATATTGTTGCCATTGTTGACTGCCAGTGGTCCATCCTGGGACCGGTATTCGTCGCTGCCGAAGGCCCAGTCATCGGCTTTTCTGAAATAAGGCAGGCAATGACGATAGCCCCAGTCTTTCGCACCCTGGGCTTGCCACTCCTCGAAGTCCATGGCATGCCCGCGCACGTAAACCATGCCGTTAATCGACGACGATCCACCGAGTACCTTGCCGCGTGGGCAATCCATACGCCGATTGTCGAGGTAAGGTTCGGGTTCGGTTTTGTATCCCCAGTTGTATTTCGACATGTTCATCGGAATCGACAACGCCGTCGGCATCTGGATGAAGATGCTGTTGTCGCTACCACCAAATTCGAGCAACGCGACCGTGACAGTCGGATCTTCGGTGAGACGATTGGCGAGCACGCAGCCAGCGGAACCGGCACCGACGATGATGTAATCGAAAGACTGTGTCATAGTTTGCAGCTTAAAAATCCGGGGATTCTATTTTGAATGGCCGGCAAACATTTGCAAACCTTTCTTTGTCGTTGGCGACACCAGGGCACCGGTTCGCTGACCTGGAAGACCACGGCATCGACAAATAATTATTGACTCTGGATAATATGTCGATTATCGTCGACATATGGACATTACTACAACAGTCAAATCTCTCGGCGCCCTTGCCCAGGAATCCCGGCTGGCGGCCTTCAGGCTGCTGGTACGCCGTGGCGACACGGGCATGGCTGCCGGAGAAATCGCGCGCGAATTGTCGATTCCGCACAATACGATGTCCTCACATCTTGCGATCCTGACAAACGCGGGCCTGATAAATTCGAGACGAGAAAGCCGTTCGATTATCTACAGCATCGACTTTGGCGGCACCCGCGAATTGCTTTCTTTTTTAATGCAGGATTGCTGCCAGGGGCAACCCGAAATCTGTGCACCAATACTCGACAGCGTATTGCCCGGCTGCTGCGCACCAAATAGCTAAATCGGAGAAAATTATGAAACGCATGCACGTTAACCTGTCGGTTACCGACCTCGACACCTCGATTGGGTTTTATTCATCCCTGTTTAATGCCGAACCCTCGGTAATCAAGGATGACTACGCCAAATGGATGCTGGAAGACCCACACATCAATTTTGCCATTACCACCCGCGGCAATCGCAAGGGTATCGATCACCTCGGCATACAGGTCGAGGACGAGGGCGAACTCGATGAAGTTTATTCACGCCTGAAAACAGCCGGCGGACCGATCATCGAAGAAGGCGAGACCACTTGCTGTTATGCAAACTCCGAGAAAAACTGGATCTTCGATCCGGAAGGCATCGCCTGGGAAACCTTTCTGACCCGGGGTCAAAGCCCGGTCTACGGCACCGACGTTATTAAAACTGATCCTGAATCTGCCTGCTGTGTTCGCCCGCAACAGGAACAGAAACCATCCGGTTCCAGTTGCTGCTAGTCCCGGGAAATAACTTACATGGCCACTGATACTGCATCGTCGATGGGGATTTTCGAGCGCTTTCTTTCAGTCTGGGTAGCGCTGTGTATCGCCGTCGGCGTAGGGCTTGGAATTCTGCTGCCTGAAATCTTTCAGCTCATAGCAAGTATCGAGTATGCCAGCGTTAACCTGGTGGTGGCGGTTTTCATCTGGATCATGATTTACCCGATGATGGTGAACGTCGATTTTGCCTCGCTCAAGGATGTCGGTAAGAAACCCAGGGGGTTGTGTATTACCCTGGTCGTCAACTGGCTGATAAAACCCTTCACCATGGCGGCTCTCGGAATCCTGTTTTTCGAACATATTTTTGCCGGGCTGGTCGAGCCGGAAACGGCGAAGGAATATATCGCCGGTATGATCCTGCTGGGCGTGGCGCCCTGCACGGCGATGGTATTTGTCTGGAGCCAACTGGTACGCGGCGACGCGAACTACACGCTGGTGCAGGTTTCGATCAACGACATCATCATGGTGTTCGCGTTCGCACCTATCGCCGCCCTGCTACTCGGTGTCACCGATATCGTCGTGCCCTGGGAAACCCTGCTACTGTCGGTGGTTCTGTACGTGGTCATTCCACTTGCCGCCGGTTATGTCACCCGTAAAATTCTGGATAACGCGGGTAATCACGAGCATATTGCCGATTTCACCGGCAAGATAAAGCCCTTTTCGGTCATGGGCCTGTTGGCGACGGTGGTGTTGCTGTTCGGCTTCCAGGCACAAACCATCATCGACAAGCCGTTGGTGATCGCGCTGATAGCGATTCCATTGATGATTCAAAGCTACGGCATTTTTATCGTTGCCTACGGCTGGGCCTATCTCTGGCGCGTACCCTTCGACACCGCTGCCCCGGCGGCATTGATCGGGACCTCTAATTTTTTCGAACTCGCCGTTGCCGTGGCGATCAGTTTGTTCGGGTTGAACTCAGGTGCTGCGCTGGCCACCGTTGTCGGCGTGCTGGTCGAAGTCCCGGTGATGCTGTCGCTGGTTGCAGTGGCCAATCGTACACGCCCGCATTTTGCCTGAGCCATAGTGTCAAGCCACGGATGACCCGATACGTCGGACCGGCGGTATCCAGCAATACTTGAAGGCTCCAGGTCGCTCTGGATCCCGCGGTCAAGCCGCGGGATGACAGGATGGTATCCGCGTCGTTCACGCGGACACTATCCTGTCAACTCCAGGGAAACGGGCTGTTCGATACCGGGTGCAGCTTGCCGAGCGCGTAACGCGAGAAACGAAATGGCTCCAGTAGCGAGCTCTGCTGACCGCAGAGTTCTTCTGCTACCAGTTTGCCGACACCCAGCATCTTGTAACCGTGGTTGGAATCTGCGATCAGGTAGCAGTTTTCACGGAATACGTCGAACACCGGAAAGCTGTCCGGGGTAAACGAGCCTATACCACCCGAGGGTTCGTTCTTGTAATACTCGAACTGGCCTTCGAAACGTTTCTGACAATGCGCCAGTGCGGAGGTCCACATGTGTGCGAAGTCTTCACCGACGACGAAATCAGGCGAATCAACACCATAAGGATCGACCGCCACATCGTCTGGATCGGTATCGATGGCGTAAGGCGCCGCGCCACCCTGGATGCCGCCAAAATGGAAGTCGGGCTTGTAGTAAATTCCCCACATCTTGTCGGTAATCAGGCTACCATCAAAATCCGAGTAAAGCGGTTCATTACTATCGACGTGGATAACCGGCGGGAATTGGCCATCGTTGGTTTTTTGCAGTTCCGGATCCACGCCCAGCGTTCCTTCCTGCAGCGACCAGTAAATCCACATCGGCACATTGTCATGCATATGGCCATCCGCGCCCTTGATCGAAACGGTTTTAGGCAGTTCGAGCATGTCCCAGACAGTTTTGGCCCAGGGTCCCGCGCCGATAACCACCTGGTCGCAACCGATGTCACCCTTGTCGGTCTCGACAGCCTTGATCGCACCGCCTGCCGA
Source organism: Gammaproteobacteria bacterium (assembly GCA_029288195.1). GTDB lineage: Bacteria > Pseudomonadota > Gammaproteobacteria. The sequence goes on from JARFPR010000369.1 coordinate 5,194, forward strand.
ATCGCTCTTGAAGCCGGTCACGGTACAACCGGTCATGATACGCACTCCCTCGTTCTCTGCCTTGGTGGCGAGTGCATACATTGCCTTGGTATTGTTGGCGTAACCACCGCGTTTTTCGTGCAAAACAGAGGTAATGCCCGTTGCCTGCCAATCGTGGAACAGGGTTTTCATGTAATCGGCCGATTCCTTTTCACCCTCGATAAAGGTCGATTCATAGCCAATATCTTTTTGCTGACTGGCGATGCTGGCGACATCTTTATGCATGCTTTCCGGGCTAATTTGCATATAGCCCACCGGGTGGTAGCTATAGCCTTCAGGATCGGTCTCCCAGACGCTAACGCTATGCGCCATCAATTCGCGCATCGCTGGCTGGAAGTAATTGTTGCGTACCACGCCGCAGGCAATACCGGAGGCGCCGGCGGCAATGCCACTCTTGTCGACGACCAGGATATCCTTGCCGTCGCCTTTACCCTGGGCTTTTAACTGCTGCGCCAGGTGATAGGCGGTACTAAGGCCGTGTATGCCTGCGCCTATGATCAGATATTTCACATGTGAAGGAATTGCCATTGCTTAACCTGCTATGTTGATTGTTGCCCGGATCAGGGAGAACGCAAGCGCGACGCCCTGAATGCGTGATCGCAAGAGAATATCTGAATTGTATCGCCGGACGCCGAACTAGAACGACCTAAGAAAAGACAATAACGACATGGCAAATACTGCGCTTAGCCATGCCAAGATGGCATCTAATCCAGGGCTTCGACAGCCTTGCAGATGCGCTCGACCGCCTGCTCTACCCGGCTCCGCGGACAACCGAAATTAAGCCGCATGTGGGTGGGATCGCCGAAATCACGACCCGGTGACATGCCGACCCCGGCATTTTCAAAGAACTCCATCGGATCTTCGAGCGCGAGCGCGGACACATCGATCCAGGCCAGGTAAGTCGCCTCGATCGGGTCAAGCTGTAATCCGGGAATTCGGTTGATTACATCGATCAGGTAATCCCGGTTGGCGGCGAGATATTCGCATTGCTGGCGATTCCATTCGTCACCGAACTCGTAAGCCGCCTCGGCCGCGGCGAGACCCATTAAATTAACATGCGGAACAATGTATGGATTAACCTTCATGCCACGGCGTAACTTCGGATTTGGAATGATCGCGAAGGCGCAACCCAGGCCCGCGAGATTAAACGTCTTGCTCGGCGCCATCAGGGTGATGCTGCGCTGTTCAATTTGTGGATTGAGCGAGCCGATCGGGATATGTGCTTTATCCCGGTCGAGAATCAGGTCGCAATGGATTTCATCCGATACCAGGATTAAATCCTGTTGCTCGACAATTTCGGCAAGCCGTTGCAATTCTTCCTGTTGATAAACCGTGCCACCCGGATTTTGCGGATTACAAAACAACAGCAATTGTCCGGGACGGCCTGGTTGCTGCTCTAGCCAGTCCAGGTCGATGATCATTCGCTGATCACGCAGGTCCATGGGAATCGGTTGGTTGATCATGGCATTGAAGCCCGGAGCCTTGGCGAACGGGGGATAGATGATCGACGGCAGGTAAACCGGGTCTCCCGCTTTACCATTGGCGCGGCAGGCAAGGTAAAGCGCACCGACAATGCCGGGTAAAGGTACCAACCACTCGGGATCGATCTTCCAGTTGTACAGGTGCTGCATGCGCGCAACCAGCAGTTCGACCAGGTGCGCGGGCGTCTCGGTGTAACCGAACACGGGGTGATCCGCCCGTCTATGCAGCGCCTGCTGAATTTCAGGAGCAACCGCGAAATCGGTGTCGGCAACCCACATCGGCAAGATATCCCGATTACGATATTTTCCCCACTTGGCGCTATTGCTATTGCTTCGATCAATTTCACGATCGAAATCGAACATTTCGGTCATTTGAGTCCTGGCTTTCCTGATATCGTGTCGATCATATGCCAAGCCACATTGGCATCCAAGCGAAATGAGCAATATGGATTGACCTGCAGTAAAACAGTTGCGATGCTTTGTGCATGAACCGCGAATATGACTACATCATTCTTGGTGCTGGCTCGGCCGGATGTGTGCTCGCTAATCGCCTCAGTGAAAGCGGTGAGCACTCGGTACTCATCGTCGAAGCCGGCCCGGTGGATAGCAAGCTCTTGATCCATGTTCCGGCAGGCGTATACAGCGTCTACAAAGATCCGAGCATTAACTGGAACTACGAAAGTGAAGCCGAGCCCGACCTGCAGCAGCGCAATATCGAGCTACCGCGTGGCAAGGTACTCGGCGGTTCGTCATCGATTAACTCGATGGTATACATGCGCGGACATCCGAAGGATTACGACCGCTGGAACGACGAGCTCGGATTGAAAGGATGGAGCTACGCCGACTGCCTGCCCTACTTTAAAAGGGGTGAAAATTCGGAGCGCGGCGAAAACGAATGGCGTGGCGGCAGCGGTCCGCTTGGGGTTTCACGGGCCAAACTCGATAATCCCCTGTTCGACGCATTGCTGGAAGCTGGAAAAACCTCCGGCCAGGGGCATTCCGAGGACCTTAACGCCTATAAACCGGAAGGGCTCGCGAGATTCGACAGCACAACTCGCGACGGCCGGCGTTGCAGTGCCGCCGTGGCGCATCTCAAGCCTTCCCTGTCACGCCCCAACCTGGACCTGGTTACCCATGCCCTGGTCGAACAGGTCCTGCTTGAAAACAAGTGCGCTACCGGCGTCAGGTTCCAGCATCGCGGTAAAGTACAGATTATCCGTGCCAACCGTGAAGTCATCCTTTGCTGTGGTGCAATCAAGTCACCACAGGTGCTGATGCTCTCCGGAATCGGTCCGGCCGCGGAACTGAATAAACACGGTATTTCGATCCGCCATGAAATGCCGGCGGTGGGCCAAAACCTGCAAGATCACATGAAACTTATCTGCACCTGGCGATGCACGCGACCGATCACTTACCAACATGTCGCCAAACCCTGGAATAAGCTTGCAATCGGTTTACGCTGGCTGGCCAAGAAAGAAGGTTTCGCCACCTCCAATATCTGGGAAGCCGGGGGACTGATTCGTGGCAACGAAAGCGTTGATTACCCCAACCTGCAGTATCATTTTGCGCCGATCGCAGCAACTTATGAGGGCCGGAAAATCAAGCTGGCGCAAGGCTTCACATTACAGGTTGACCAGTTGCGCCCAGCCAGCAGAGGCCGGGTCACGCTTAATTCGGCCGATCCGACCGATAAGCCTGCGGCCTGGTTCAATTACCTGAGTAACGAGCACGATTTGCGGGAACTGGTCGAGGGCTATCACAAAATCAACGAGTTGATTATGCAACCTGCATTCATCGCATCTCGCGGTGACCGCACCGCGCCGGAGCCGGATATCAAATCCGCTACTGATATCGAAGACTGGATCAGGGCCACGGCATCAACGGATTATCATCCCAGTGGTAGCTGTCGTATGGGCAATGATGACGATGCCGTGGTTGATGCTGAAATGAAAGTGCATGGTATCGAAAGACTGCGCGTGGTCGACGCATCAGTCATGCCCAACATCGTCAGCGGCAACCTCAACGCGCCGACGCAAATGATCGCGGACCGGGCTTCCGATTTCATACTCGGGAAAACACCGCCCACACCCGAACAGGCAAACTTTCATTTTCAGTAATAGCCAAGCGAAACTGAAGATGCCAGTATCCGGAATTAGAGCCACAAAGCTAATTAGTAATTTATTGAGATTCATGACATGAAACAAAAACTGCATAAAGAACTTCAGACATTACTTGATTTTTATCACCAGCAACGCAAGAGCCCGCCCGAAGCTTTCAGTCATCGTTCCGGGCTTATCAACAATCCCAGCTTTTTCACGGTGAGCGATCTGCAACGCCACCTGAACAACCCCCTGCTGCAACCCGAGTGGGTTCACGTCAAGCTTGGTGGCGAGCGCGTCGAACTGGAGAAGGCCTGTTTTTATAAAACCGTGCAGAGTAGGCAATTGAATTTCATGGACAAGGAACTGTTGAATAATGAAATCAACAAGGGCGCCGCAGTCGTGCTTGAAGGCATAGACATTCTCGATGCCAACATCAACGAGTTTACCGCTCGCCTTGATAATTCTCTACCCTGCGTACTGTCAAACGCCGAGGTGTTTTTATCACAACAGGATAATGAAGCCTACGAGGGTCATTGCGATGCCGATGATGTTCTCGTGGTCCAGCTGGCAGGTAAAAAGACCTGGCAATTATTCAAGCCGCAGCAACGCCGCTACGCGGATATAGGGAACCAGAACGACGAGCAACTGGGGCCGGTGATGCAGGAAGTAACGATGCGTCCGGGTGATGCGCTCTACGTCAGGGCCGGTGTGCCACATCGCTGCATTACGAGTGCCCCGTTCAGCCTGCACATGTCATTCGACCTGGTCGATAACACGCCGACAACTGCGGACATCGCTGGCGAAGCGACCCAACAGTACAAACATGCCTGCGAACTACCTTATGAATCCGCGGGCCGCGTGGTGGATCGATATGTTTCGATTCTGAAGTCGGATGCATTCCAGGCGGCCCTCGAAGAAGCCACTGTCTATAAACGCCAAGACATAGAGGCGTTCCGGCAAATGCTGGGCCGTACCTCGGCGGTTAAAAGCCTGAACAAATTCACCTAGGCCTGCAGATAGCGCGCCGGATCGCAGGCTTGCGTTGAAAACGGTTGTTTGGCCCCGCTGACGAAGTTAGCGATCAACTGCCCGGTGATCGGGCCCATCGTCAAACCCATGTGCGAATGCGCGAATGCAAGCCACAGGTTATCGTGGCGTGGTGCCGGTCCAATTAGCGGCAGGGTGTCCGGTACCGTTGGTCGCCTGCCCATCCAGGGTTCTTGCGTGATGACTTCACCGACCGGAAAAGCCTCTCGAACCCGCGGTATAATACGCGCAACCTGGCGCGGATTTGGCCGGGCCTCACGCCGCGTCAGATTTGATCCGGTGGTAACCCGCAAACCCATATCCATCGGCGCCATCACATAACTTGCATCAACATCGAAGATTGGACCCGATAAGCCCGCTGACTCGCCGGGTGTAAAAATGGTGTGGTATCCGCGCTCAATCGCCAGTGGATTGGAGTAACCGAGCTGGCCGATAATTTCCGGGGTCCAGGCGCCCATGCAAACGACCAGCCTGGAGACAGTTTCAGTCCCCTGGTCGGTAATCAGCTCCCAGGCTTCGGCTGATTGCCGCAGCGACTGCACACTGGCAAGTCTGATCTGACCACCCGCCGCGGTAAACATCAGCGCATATGCCTTGCAGAGTTTCTCGGGATTGCGAATCGATACCGATTCATCGATTAAAACTCCCTGGGCGAAAATTGGTTTCAGGTCCGGCTCCAGGTCTATTAACTGGCCGGGATCCAGCAGGGTATGTTTCACCGCACAGCGATCCAGCAACTCACGTTCGAGTTGATCGCGTAAAAAGGTCTGCCGATGCCGGTAAAGTTTCAGGCCACCAACACGATTAAGCAACTCCTGTGCCCCGGCCTCTGCAATCCACTGTTTATGCAGTTCGATGGATGCCTGGGTTAATGCCGCCATCGCGTCCCCGTCATGCAAATAGGTTTCGCGCCGACATCGTAAAACAAATCGTAACAACCATGGGAACAGTGACATTAAATGTGGATAATGCACCAGTAAATCGTCATCAAGGTTGAAGATGAGGCGATGCAAACGCGACAGCAGCGACGGATCTGCCAGCGGTGTGATATTACTGTAACTTAAAACGCCTGCATTGCCTGACGACGTTTCCTCCCCGGGACCCCGGCGATCGATAAGCATCACCTGGTAACCACGTCGCTGCAGTTCAAGCGCACAGCAAATTCCGACAATACCGGCTCCAAGCACAACTACGGATTGCTTCATCCGCTGCGACTAACCCTTTCTCTCGGTAGCCACCTGGGAACGATGGTTACGCGGTGAACTACCGAAATGCTTGCGGTAGCAGGCGGTGAAGTAGGACTGTGTCTCAAACCCGGTGGCCAGAGAAATAACGATTACGCTGTGATTGGTATTCAGCAACAGCTGCTTGGCATGCATCAGGCGTAATGACAGGTAATACTGGCTCGGTGTGACATTACGGTACTTGTGAAACAGGCGCTCGATCTGGCGTAACGACAGCTTACATTTTGCCGCGATCGAGGGTAACGACAGCGGCACCTCTATATTGTTTTCCATCAGGTTGATAACGTCGATCAGCTTCGGCGCATTCATCGCCAGGTCCATGCGATCCGCCATTTGCTGTGAATCAATTTCGGTGCGAATGCGGTCGTGCTGAAACTGCTGCGAGATTTGCTGGGCAAGTTGTCGGCCATATTGATTTTCAATCAGCTTTAGCATCATATCGAGGGCCGCGATACCGCCGGAACAGGTGTAACGTCGCTGCGCAATTTCGTAAAGCGTGAAGGTGACTTCAAGTTGAGGGTATAGCTCCTTGAATACCGGAATATTTTCCCAGTGAATGGTAGAGCGACATTCATCCAGCAGTCCGGCGCGCGCCAGGATAAAGCTACCCGAACTGGCCGACCCGAGGTTCACTTTCTGCCGATCCATGGCTTTCAATAGTCTAATCGTATTGGCGTCGTCAAAATTTTGTGCCGTATTGGGGGCGACAATAATCAGGGTTTTCAGGTTTTTCGCATCGGCGAGCGCCCTGGTCGGTACGGTAATACCACAGGATGCCGCGACCGGCTCTGTATCGGGTGCGAAGTATTCCCAGTGATAGAGTTTCTTGCCAGATAAGCGATTCGCCGCGCGCAGGGAATCGACCACGCAACTGAAAGGAATGATCGGGTATCCTTCGATTAACAGGATACCGATAATTTCAGTGTCATCGCTTATATCTGCAGCCTCCAACGAGGAGTTCTCAGGGCTCGAACCTCATTCTAGCGAAATTACCCTCATCCACAACCGCAATCACTGTAACGACTCAAACCGATATGGCGCTGGCAAATAGTTCAGGGTCGCGCTTGGGTTAGCCTGCTAAATCGCCAAAAACCATACTTAAATGTTTGATCTGCCAGTCTTCAGACAGGATTATCGGGAGTCGACAATGAGCGAAGCAAGACGAGCAACCAGGAGTCGGCGCGGTGGACGTGACGCGCGCCGCGCCGGCACCCCGACTGTGAGCGTCAGCTCGCCTTACATAAAGCGCAAGATTCCCTGTTTCGAAGTGCTCGACGAAGAAGGGCTGCAGATCATTGAAAACAATGCAGATACCATTCTCGAAGAAGTCGGTATCGAATTTCGGGACATGCCCGAGGCACTTGAAATCCTGAAACAGGGCGGTGCCGAGATCGATGGCGTTACGGTTCGTTTCCCCCGTGGCTTGTGCCGCTCCATCATCCAGGCTTCGGCACCTGCCGAATACACGCAGCATGCACGCAACCCTGCCCGTAATGTACAGATAGGCGGTAATAACACGGTTTTTGTCCCCGCCTATGGCAGCCCGTTTGTATTTGACCTCGACAAGGGTCGCCGTTACGCGACTATCGAGGATTTTCAAAATTTCGTCAAACTGGCTTACCTGTCGCCCAGCCTGCACCATTCGGGCGGCACCATTTGCGAACCCGTTGATATCGCCGTCAATAAACGCCACCTCGATATGGTTTACTCGCACATCAAGTATTCCGACAAGGCCTTCATGGGTTCGGTGACCGCTCCCGAACGCGCGCAAGATACGGTCGAAATGATCAAGATTATCGCCGGTGAAAATTACCTCGACCCGGACAGCGGGCGTCCACGTACCTATGCGACCAGCTTGATCAACGCCAACTCGCCGATGACCTTCGACGATACCATGCTGGGTGCCGCCAAGGTT
>JARFPR010000435.1 GCA_029288195.1 Gammaproteobacteria bacterium
GGCACCGGTACACCAGGCAATCCGCTTTATCCGATGATCGCCGGCATCGATAGCAAGCGCACGCGTATCGAGGCCAGTCTCAATATGCTGCGTCAATTCCGCCAGGCTTTGCTCGGCCGGGAGCCTGCCTTCAAACACGAGGCCCTGCTCGCCAAAACTCTCCGCTACCTCCCAGTCCAGGACCCGTGCCAATTGCACATTGTTGCCAACCTCGGGGTGTACATCCAGCGGCAGGTGGAATGCCAACAGGTTTATATTGTTTCTTATCAGGCTACTGATACGCTTGCCCTTGTACCCTGTGATCGCCTGGGATTCGCCCTTCCAGAAATAACCATGATGAACAATCAGGGTGTCCGCGCCATGATCGATCGCGGCTTCAATCAATGCCTGGCTTGCGGTAACCCCACAGACAATATTTTCGACTTCTGCATTCGCTTCGACCTGCAATCCGTTCGGACAATAGTCATCAAATTCAGTAACTTTCAGGTACTCGTCGCAAAACTCACGAAGCTGTTCTAGTTGCATGGCAGTTGATCCTGTAAGCAGTGCTCTTTAAACATGATAATTGCAAGTTCAGTTAGCTTGTCAGCGTTCACGGCAAGACGCGCCTCGCAGGCAATGGCCCCACCCTTGCCAAGAGGCGCAACGCAGACCGTGGGCGCTGACAAGCTAACCCGAAGGGCGTCCCTGTGGTGTCCCGCAACTGCGTTGCAGTGCTTGACAAGGGTATGGCCATTGCCTGCGCACTGCGCCTTGCTGCAGAACACCACAGGAACGCTGAATCCGTAATTATCATGTTTAAAGAGCACTGTAAGGCTATGATACTATCGCGCGATGAAACTAATCAAAGTTGTGGGCTTTTTATTTCAGTTCGGATTGATCGGACTTGCGCTCGCGACGGTGTACCTGGTCACCGTTAGTGACAAGGATAAAAACGAAATTCTGCAGTTCCTGGCATCATCGGAGGACCGACAGCAGACAGGTTCGGATAACCAATCCGCGGTATTTTCTTACGCCGATGCGGTGGCTTCATCAACCGCCTCGGTAGTCACCATTTACACCTCGAAAACGGTTACCGAGAAACCCCATCCGCTGCTCGACGATCCGGTATTCAGCGAGTTTTTTGGCGATCAGCTTAAACGGCGTCAGCGCAGCCGCAGCGAAACCAACCTCGGTTCCGGCGTTGTCATCGGTAGCGATGGTTATATCCTGACCAACCAGCACGTCATCGACAGTGCCGACGAAATTCTGATTTCGCTCCCTGACGGACGCGGCAGCCAGGCAATCCTGATCGGCGAAGATAAGGAAACCGACATCGCTATTTTACAGATCCCGATCACCGGGCTGCTCGGCATCAAGATCGCAAGCGAGCAGTCGATACGCGTGGGCGACGTGGTGCTGGCGATCGGCAACCCCCTCAACGTCGGCCAGACCGTGACCATGGGTATCGTCAGCGCAACCGGGCGCAATCGTATCGGGCTTAATACTTTCGAGAATTTCATCCAGACCGATGCGGCAATCAATCCCGGCAATTCCGGCGGCGCGTTGATCAATGCGCGCGGCGAATTGATCGGTATCAATACCGCAATTTTTAGCCAGTCGATCGGTGCCCAGGGCATCGGCTTCGCAATACCGATTTCGCTGGCGCTCGACATCATGCGGCAAATCATCAAGTTTGGAAAAGTCACCCGAGGATGGCTCGGGGTTGAAGGCACCGAGATTACAGCACAGGCCGCGATGGCAGCCGGTGATCCGGGTATCAAGGGCGCGCTAGTGGTCGGCGTTTTTATCAATAGCCCGGCCGACATGGCCGGTATTCGCGCCGGAGACATCGTGGTCGCGGTCAATGATAACCCAGTAGACGGCATTCGCGACCTGCTCGATCAGATCACCCTGCACAAACCCGATGAAAAAATTAAGGTCTCTATTTACCGTGGCCCGGAAAAACTCGAACTGATGATGAAAGTCACCCAGCGACCACAGTAAGGATTAACCGGTTATCCCCGCATAAGTGACGCTCTTGAGCGTCATCCCGGAAAGTGCGAAGCACTTATCCGGGACCTTGCAAAGATGTTGCGCTATTAAGCTTAAGCCTTAGCAGGGTGGAAACTTACTCAAGCTCAACCTCGTCGGCGATACCATCAGCTGGAATATCGTCTTCGATTTCAACTTTCGGGTCGTTTCCGGCTGTGATTTCTGCATCGAGTGCGGTAAAGAAATCAGCAGCATTCAGGAAACCTTCAAATTCTGTACCGGTGATCGGTGTTGTATCAATTGGATAAATTATGCCCAAGACCGTGATCGAAGCTGATGAGCCTATCGGGATAAAGCCGTCAACCACACCCTCGAGCTTGTAATCATCATCATCGATTCTTTTGATCGTACCCGCGACGACTTCATCATTGAGCATCTCTATCCCTTCGATCTTGACGAAGTCAACTGCTGGAGTCAGATCACTCAACTCCAGATCGTCGAGTGGATTGGGCCCCTTCTCATCTTCGAATGTGGTCTGCGTATCGACCTTGATCGTTACCGTTCCGAGTCCGCCAAAGTAACTCACTTCAAAGCTGTTGCTTGCCAGGTCAACCGAACTCACGAAAGCCTTGAGCTTGGACTCACCTTCACGGACTTCTACTTCCTCGGCGATTAAGACGCTGCCGATGATGTCGCCCTCGACTTCAACTTCGAGGCCATTTTCCAGCGTGGCACCCGCCGGTTCGATTTGCGCACCGCTGAAGTCGATCGTCTGGCCATCGATGTCAAAGGTTTGGGGGCCTGCCATAAAGTTAGTGATGATTCCCTGCAGGCTGACATCGTCAACATCATTGCCGAAGCCTTCTTCCTCTTCCTCAATTTCCTCGGCGTGTACAAGTACGGATGGATTATCGAAATAAATACCTTCGACCTCAACAAACAGGCCATTATCCAATACACCCGATACCTCTATATCGGTCATATTATCGAACGTGATCAGCACCCCATCAAGCATGAAATTCTGGTTCATCGCCGAGAACTGACTGATGGTCCCGCGCAGCTCGACCTCGCTTATTCCCGGATTCAGATCATCGGTTTTCTCGACATAAGTTGCCGTGATTTCGGTTGCCGAAGTACGAAATCCGCTGACTTCAATTACATCGTTGACAGCGATCGTAGCGAAACCGTAATTGGGATCGGGAGTGACAGAACTGTCTTCAAACAAGGTGTTCGTATCATCGATGGTAATGGTCTGACCGAAGACGGTGATGGTTTTTAGCGTTGGATCCATCAGGTCTGGGGTAACGCTTGTAATCGGCCCCTGAACCTCGTCATCGTAGACAACTTCGATTGCCTTATCGGTAAAGACGCCGTTGTTGGTCTCGACCCTGAGCAACACAACCATACCAATTGACAGGTCGTCCTGGGTAGCGCTCGAATCGCCGTCGACAATGAACTGGCTCTGGTTGGTATTGAAAATACCGCCATTGACGAAAATGCTACCAAAATCGGTAATCTTACCGACAGCAATTCCAGTACCACCTATTCCGGCCGTCGTATCTGAGCCACCCCCGCTGCTGCCGCCGCAGGCATTGAGCATCGCGATGCTGACGAGCATCGAGAAAAGTGTCGTTAATAACCTTATCGGTTTGCCGTTAAAAATATTCATTTCTCAACTTCCTGGTCTTCATTGTCCGACTCGTGATAGAACACGCTAACGCTGACTTCTTTGCCTGAGTCGTCATCTGTTTCAT
>JARFPR010000536.1 GCA_029288195.1 Gammaproteobacteria bacterium
CGGGGTGGTTCAGCCAATCCGGGCGGAGGCGGTAAACCTGATGACGGCGGGACGTGGCATCGTGCATTCGGAACGCGCCGGCGACGACCTGCACAGCACCTCGCGCCTGCACGGCATTCAGTCCTGGATGGCTTTGCCGGATGACCAACAGGAATGTGAACCGGATTTCGTGCATTACCCGGCGGCAGAATTGCCGGGATTCGAGCAGGACGAGGTATCAATCCGCCTGATCATGGGTCAGGCTTACGGTCACGAATCACCCGTCACGCAAACTGCGCCGTCGCTTTACCTGGAGTGCCGCTTTCCTGGTGGAACCAGCCTTACCCTGCCCGGCGGTTACGATGAAGTGGCTGCATACGTTGTCGCGGGCGATATCCGTGTTGATGGCTACACCCTGGGAGAAGGCCAGATGGCCGTCGCCTGCCCGGGTAATACGCTACGTCTCGAAGCCACCAGCGAGAGTCATGTCATGGTGATCGGTGGCACCAATCTCGGTAAGCGTCATATCTGGTGGAACTTTGTCTCCAACTCGAAGGAGCGCATCGAGCAGGCCAGGAGCGACTGGCGCGAGGGTCGTTTCGAAAAAGTACCGGGTGAAACCGAATTCATACCACTGCCTGACTGAAACTATCCTCTGCTAGATACTGATTTCAACACCGGCCAGGCCTTCACCCTCGGTGTGTTCCGATGCACACAGCACTAATCTTGCGGCATCGATCCGGGCTTTTACCAGGAAAACTTTAACTGCCGCTGCGCGTGCTTCGCCGAGCTCGGACAGCTTTGCTACCTGCTCATCTTCAAGCTTGAGTTCGTCCGATGGTATTTCTGCAGTCTCCGGCACTAACAACATGCGATCGGCGCTATTGGTATGGGCACACAGGGTCACAACAATCCCCGGGCGGTCCTGCATCAGGGTAATGATTTTTTCGAGGCTGGTCTTATCTACCTGGGTGATATCGCTTGCACCGATGTCGAATTCGACGGGTTCAAACTTGAGCGCGGTTGCGAGACTGAACAGGCCATCGACCACGGTTATCAGTCCAAACGGTGTGTAGTAATTGAGAACCGCGGCAGTAATCGCGCTCGATGTGGCCTTGGTTATTGCATCGCTGGGATCGAAGTCGGGATTTTGTAAATCCCCAGTGATCGGTATATTAAGCTCGATCCTGTTTTCCCGGTCCTTTAACAGCGAAAGGCTGGTATTGAGTGGAAAACCGAAGCTGGCGTCAATCTTTTCCTGGTCTGCTGCGCTTAGCGCATCGAGGTTGAACTGGTGAAGGGTCAGGTCTATCTCGCTGGCGAGGATATTGTTGTCCGCCTTGAGCTTCAGGTCGGCGTCCAGTTGCCCGCTTTTGATATTGTGGCCGATGGCATTGGCCGTAAATGGTGACAGATCGCGCAAGTCCAGGCCCTCGATCCTGCCACTTAGATCAAAAGATTGTTTTTTATCGAGCGGTGTTATGTTGCCATCGATGTTGATCAAACCATGCTCGGCGTATTTTGCCGAGTAGTGCAGTTGACTTGCCTGTTCGGGTTTCCGGCTATCCAGGTTTTTGATCGCCAGTTCGATTGAATTCAGATTGGCCGCAAATGGTTTCTCTAAACTCAGGTCCTGGTACTCTAGCGACTTATCCGTCAGGTAGCTGAACTTGGCGATGGCAAAACTGAATGGCGTCGATTTTTCGGATGTAGCAGCTGTTTCATTTTCTGTAGCGTCGGTGGCAAAGACTGCAAGCCACTCATCGATTTCGAGCTTTTTAGTCGACAAGTTAACGAGTATGGCCTCGTGGTCTTGCAAATTAACCTCGGCGATGTCCAGGTGCGACATTTCGGTCAGCTTGAGCTGCTCGATCGCAATTTTTTCGAGTCGAGTAATTTGTGTCTGTCCGGATTCTGCAGCCCGTTCGAAGGCTGTCAGTGTTTCCAGTACAATCGATCCGATCGAAATATTGTCCGCCGTATTGACATCTATCTGCTGCATCGAAAACTCGCCTAGACCAAGCAAGTTGCGTTCAAGCTGGTTGTTGTGAATCGTCAGATTTGACAGTCTGAAGTCGCCGGCGGCATTAAGCGGCAGTGCTGGTCCGGAAATCCTGGCCAGGTCCAGGTCGATATTTCCGTCCCAGCTGAGCGACCCAAATTCATTGCAGTAGTCATGTTGCGGCAGGGCAAGGTAACAAAGTCTGAAATTGTTCATTTTCAGCTGCTGCAATACGATCGACCACTCCACCGGCTCACTATCTGTTTTATCGACTGTTGTTTGTTCATCCGGGGTGGAGAGTTTATCGAGATCGATTCCGGCGATGACCAGGCGTTCACCCGGGCCTCTCTCGACATCAAGCGCCAGCCCGGTGATATCAATGGAGTTGAGCTTTACCTGGCTATCGAGCAGAGCCGACCAGGACCAGGCCAGGCTTGCCTGGTCCAGTGCCAGTACCTGGGATCCGTTGGTATTGGCGGTCAGGTTGGTCACGGTCAGGCTCCCGTTACTGAGGTCAAAGCTGATATCCTCGATGCCGGATTCGACCCCTTGTTGTTCGAACCAATTGTTAATGTTGACCTTGGCTATGGGTGCGAGAACAAGCCTCAAAATCAGCAATAGCAGAAATATCACCACTAATGGCCAGATGACGAAATTTTTCAATGTTCGATTCATTTACAGTAAATCACGCTAAAAAACGGACTCCGATACACATATTCTATTAATATTAATGCTGACGAGCGGTGTGTGGACCCGATATCCCTTACAATCACCGCGGCTAAACCAGCCGAGGAATTAGTTTAATTAAGTAAAAAAAGTTTACTTGTTGAATTTTTATTCGACTCCAATAATAACCTGATATTTGTGAGGAGAGGAGAGATGTTTGATCTAAGCAAACAAAACTGTGAAGCCTGTCGTGCCGATGCACCTAAAATCAGCGACGAGGACCTCAAAACGCTAATGCCGAATATTCCCGATTGGAGCATTGTTGTCGTCGACGGTGTAATGCAACTGTCACGCGAGTTTGCGTTCAAGAATTTTGAGCAGGCAATGGCATTCTCCAACCGGGTTGGAGAGATTGCCGAGGCCGAGGACCACCATCCCGCGATTTTAACCGAATGGGGCAAGGTCACGGTGACCTGGTGGAGCCACAAGATCAAGGGCCTGCATCGCAACGATTTGATCATGGCGGCGCGCACGGACGAGGTCTATGCGGATTAGCAGCAAAGCGCTGATCTCGATTTTAATCGTTTTGCTGGTTGCGCTTTCAAGCACCCGGGTGCTGGATGACTACGTCGATGATTACACCACCGAATCGATAACCAATGCGGCCATAACCTACGCGACCGCCCGCGGTATCAATGCGCTGGTATCGATGGTGCAGAGCAGTGAAGTCGAGGCCGGAATCGGTGTTATTTCCGGGTCGATAACAATAGGCGAATTACTCGATCCGCTGAACGACATGATCGAGCGTTTTTCGACCGTCATGACCTGGGTACTGGCGTCGCTCGCGGCACAAAAGGTGCTGCTATTACTTGCCTCGCACGAGTTGTTTCTATACCTGGTTGAGGTGCTGGGTGTATCCACGTTGTTATTGCTTTTTTATGGTCAGCCGCGGGCGCAGAACCTGTTTTTCAAAACCTTCCTGGTGGTGGTCTTTATTCGCTTTGCGCTGGGGTTGGCGGTGACACTCAACAGCGGTGTCGATTACCTGTTTATCGATCAGCAGCGACAGGTCAACGACAGCGAGATCAAAAACTTTCAGTCCGATATCATGAGCATCGAGGCCGAACAGGAATTCGATACCGACAGTATCAAGGACTCGACGATCGCATTCTGGAAGGGTCTTAGCCTCGACGAGTTAAACCGTAAGATCAGCCGCGGCATCGAAAACTTTATCAACCTGGTCGCGATTTACCTGTTGAAATCGATCCTGTTCCCGCTGGGTTTTTTCTATGCGGCAGTGTTCATCATCAAGCAACTGTGGCGCACCAGGTTAAATCCCGCCGCACATTTTTAGCAGGCCAACAGGCCTATAATCTCAAGCCACCATCGAGCTCGAGGATGCGACCGCTGTAATAGTCGTTTTCGATGATGAAGCGGACCGCGTGCGCGAGTTCCTCGACGCTGCCGGTGCGGTTCAATGGCACCGCGCTGGTGATGCGTTCATGTGCTTCGGGTTTCAGCGACGCCACCATTTCGGTTTCGAATACCCCCGGCGCGATTGCGGCACTGCGTATCTTGTAGCGCGCCAGCTCCCTCGCCCAGGTTGTGGTTAACGCGGCCACCCCTGCCTTGGCGGCAGCA
Source organism: Gammaproteobacteria bacterium (assembly GCA_029288195.1). GTDB lineage: Bacteria > Pseudomonadota > Gammaproteobacteria. The sequence continues at coordinate 4,289 of JARFPR010000536.1, forward strand.
TAGTTCGATTGCCCGATATTACCGGCCCGACTGATGCTGGAAATATTGACGATGATCCCGCCGTTGTCGTTGCGAATCATGCTGGTCGCTGCCTCTCGTCCGCACAGGAATACGCCGGTTAAATTGATGTCGATGACCTGTTGCCATTGTTCGAGCGACAGCCGATCGACGATTTCACCATCCCTGACCTTAACCAACATGCCATCGCGCAAGATGCCGGCATTGTTAACCAGGCCGGAGATGGGCCCGAGGTGTTCTTCGATCGACGCAAAGCAGCGTCGCACACCGGTTTCGTCGGCGACATCGCAGGTAAATGCATAGCTGTCCGAACCTTCATTCTTGCAGGCGGCCAGGGTCTGGTCGAGACGCTCGGCATTGACATCGAGCAGAGCGAGTTTTGCTCCCAGCCTGGCAAGCGAGACACTAATGGCTTCACCCAGCCCCTGTGCGGCCCCGGTGATCACAAAGGTATTATTTTTGATTTTCAATATAGTTATCCCTGGGTTCGTTATCTGGCAACAGATTTTATGCGACCCGGCGCAGCATTTCACGATCAATTCCCGGGGTTTTGATTTACGTCAATACAGCCCGGATGTTGCGGTCTAACATTCTTGCGCGAGGGTGATCTATGACGACGATGCGTAAAATACTGGTTATCAACGGCTCCTACCGCGACGATGGCATCACCGACCAGGCGGTCGCAGCCGCGATCGCGGCATTGGATGGTTCTGGCGTCGAAACCGAAATTATCAACCTGCGCGAATACCCGATAGAATTTTGCCTGAACTGTCGTGAATGCGCCCTGCAGCCCGGCGAAAGCCCGGGGAAATGTGTTCTCGATGATGGCATGCACGCCTTGATTGAAAAAATTGAAGCCTCGCAGGGATTTATCCTCGCGGCACCCACCAACTTC
>JARFPR010000058.1 GCA_029288195.1 Gammaproteobacteria bacterium
CCGCCCGCCATCGATTCGCTGATCGCGGTGGTAACGAAGGGTTTGATGTAGGTGCCATTTTCCGGCAGGTTGTCGATACGATCTTGTATATCGGCAATTCTAAATACGCTTGGTGCGGTCATGCGGTTCTCCAGGTTTTAATTGGTGAACTTTAGTTATCAAGCAATTCAGAAATTGCCTGGTCGAGATAGTGTTGGAACTCGGGGTCATTGCCCGGTGACGCGACACAGTGTCCCCAGGGTGAGTCGTAGATGCGCAGTTCGCCGCCGATGATATGTTCGATTTCAATCTGGTTATCCTCGGGGCGGAAATATAAATCATTGTCACAAACGATAACGATAGTTTCCGCCTTGATCGCGTTCAGGGCCGCTTTGAAATCGTTTTGATAGAGATCATTGGCACTGATGTCGCCCTGTTGCCAGGTCTTGAGCTTGCACAGTAAATCATTGGCGTCCCAGTCGAGATGATCCTGTTCCCAGCCCTGTAACAAAGCCTCGGCGCTGTCGAAGCCCTGCAGACGATACATTTGTTCGCGGTAAAAGGTTTGCGAGAAAGCCCAGCCGGCGTAAACGCGGCCGAACGCTTTCAGGCCTTTTACCGGCGGGCTGGTGTAGTTGCCGTCGGCGTAAACCACGTCGGCCTGTAAGGCTGCCTTAACGCCTTCGAGGAAAACGATATTGTGCTCGGAGGTTTTCGCGGAAGCGCAAAACGGTAGTATCGCGTTGACGAAGTTCGGGTACTGCGCACCCCATTGAAACGACTGGCAACCGGCCATCGACCAACCAGTGACGAGCGCGATGCGGTTGACACCGAGTTTCTCGGTGAGCAATCGATATTGTGCCCGGATATTGTCGTACAGGGTGATATCAGGGAAGTTGGCCGCGTTAAACGGAGCGGGGGTATTGCTCGGTGACGATGAAATACTGTTACCGAACATGTTGACCGATATCACGTAATGACGTGCCGGGTCGATGGCCCTGCCAGTTCCGAAGAAACCCTCGTTGCGCATATGACTGCCGGTGTAAAAAGTCGGCAGTACCACGACGTTGTCGCGATTTTCGTTAAGCTCGCCATAGGTTTTATAGGCGAGCTGTGCGCCGGGAAGAACCACGCCCGACTGCAGCTCGAAATCACCGAGGCTAAAAACTGAATGCTCGTCAGGCATGGTTTAGTAGAGTCTCAGGTACTCCCTGACTTCCCAGTCGGTAGTTTCCTGGTGATAACGTTCCCATTCGTCGATCTTGTAAGCGAGGAAAGATCGCATCATCGCTTCACCCATGACGGTTTTGGCCAGTTCACTCCTGCCTAATTGCTCGGTCGCTTCCATCAGGTTACGTGGCAGCGGGGTCAGGGTGCGCTTTTCCTTCTCCTTATCATCCATTACATAGAGATCCTCATCGAGCGATGGACCTGGATCCAGCTTGTTGACCAGTCCCTCTACCTGGGCGGCGAGCATCATGCCGAGTCCGAGATAGGGGTTCATGCACATATCGGCGGCGCGGTTTTCAATCGCGAAACGGCTTTGCGGCAGGCGCAGCATGGCCGAGCGGTTATTGGTGCCGTAAACCATATGCGTCGGGGCCCAGGTATAGGTGCCACCTTCGAAACCACCGACCTTGGGTACCAGCCCGTTATACGAATTGACCGTACTGCAGGCGACCGCGGTTATCGCTGCACCGTTCTTGAGAATGCCGCCAAGCGCGTGCTTGACCTCGTCGCTCCAGTTGCCGTCTTCACCCTCGTAAATGTTGACCCCCGGGTTGTCGACTTTTTGCATTGAAACATTCATATGCGCGCCCGAACGCCAGTCGCCGGTGGTCGGCTTGGGCATGAAGGTAATGAACATGCCATGCTTCTTGGCGATCTCCTTGAGCAGGATGCGCAGGAATACGAAGCGATCGGCCATCTCCAGGACATTGGTGTAATGAAAGTCGAGTTCGAATTGTGAATAAGCGCCTTCGGCGACCACGTCGTGCAGATTCCAGCCGAGGTCCTCGAGGATGTCGATCATTTCGCCGAGAAAGCCCATCGAATCGAGCGAATACTCGACGTCGTAGCCGAAAGCCTGGCGACGCGGGCGGATGCCTTCACCCGGCATGGGGTCATCATCGAATGCCTTGACCGGCATACCATTGTCATCCCATTGCATGGTGATGAATTCGGGTTCGATACCGGCCATCATCATGTAGCCCTGGTCGGCTGCGTCGCGCATGATGCGTTTCAAAGACTGGCGCGGGCACAGGTTGTACGGCTTATCTTCCCACCACAGATCGGCAAAGACCCAGGCGATGGTTTTGTCCCAGGGGCAGATCTGGATGGTGTCGATATCGGGTAATGGTACCTGGTCTGAATCCGCGGGGCCGAGCTCGGGCACGAATGATACCGAGTGAACCGCAAACTGGGGACCCTTTCCCATGCACAGCGGCACGAAATCGCTGATCGGAACCGGCTTGGTTTTGGGTTGCCCGAACATATCGATCCAGCAGGACAGGATGTACTTGACGCCAGCGTCCTCGAGTTTCTTTTTTTCGATTTCGAGGCGGTCAGAATCCGGCAATGCGTCGGCGAAATTTTCGTAATAGTGGCTACTCATTTTTAAGTTCCTCGGGTAGTCGTTATTGTGCCTGCCGCTTGAGCAGGAACTGGTTTTTAAACATCTCGATGCCACTCATGACCTCGATTTGATCGATATCATCGTGACCGAAACAGTGCTGTTCAAGAAAGGACTGGAATGCGCCACGCGTCTCGCAGACAACTTCGATCAGCAGGTCATAGCGCCCGGAAACCCAGAGCACGTAAACGACCTCGCCGAGCTCGCTAAGACGGTGGGCAACGCTGCGCGGCGTTGCCGGACTTGCAACCTTGATACCGATCATCGCGTCGGCCTTGTAGCGGATTGCCATCGGGTCGGCGAGAGCGACGATCTTGAGCGCGCCGCTTTGTTTCATCGACTGCACGCGATTGCGGATGGTGCCCTCCGATACCTGCAGCCTGCGGGCGATATCCTTATACGGCAGGCGTCCGTCATCCTGCAGCATCTTGATGATGGCGCGATTGAGATCGTCCTCGGTCGAGGCGATGCCACGGGATTTCGATGACGCCATGGGCACTGCTGCTTCGGATGGCATATTGTGATAATCGTGATTTAAAGCGCCATATTATTGTGGAAAAAGTAGGTTAATGCAAAATAAATTGACGAAAACGTAATATAGTCGTTTGTTTTTACTTCGAAAGCTTAAATTTTTGTGCTAATTTAGCCTACTCTTGTGGAGTGAAGCGATGCTCGACCAGTCACTATTCGATGACTTCGATGCGCCGGGTGCGGTGTCTCACGGTTTGCCGGCGGAGGCCTATATTGGCGACGACTTTATGCGCGTCGAGCGAGGCACCCTGTTCAGCGATAACTGGGTGTTCGTGGGGTATGCCCACCAGCTTGAGCGCAGTGGCGATATCAAGCCAATCGAAGTAGCGGGCCTGCCGTTGTTTCTGCTGCGTGATCAACAGGATGAAATAGTCACGTTCCACAACGTCTGCCGTCATCGCAACCTGAAGCTGGTCGATAGCGACGGGAACTGCGGCAAACTGATTCGTTGTCCATACCACAGCTGGAGCTACGACCTTTGCGGAGCGCTTAAAAACGCCCCTTATTTCGGTGGCACGATGCGGGAAATGCCACAGGACTTCTCCTTCGCCGACAATGGCTTGCTTCCGGTACACTGCGCGGTCTGGCATGACTGGATTTTCGTAAACCTGTGCGCAAATCCAGGCGCGTTTGATGACTTCCTGGCGCCGTTGAAGCGTCAATTGGGTAAGATCGACGTCACCGAGTACCTGCCGGTTGCGATGCTTGATTTCGGCGAAGTGGCCTGCAACTGGAAATTGCTGATGGAGAACTTCATCGAGCCATACCACGTCCAGTTCGTGCACAACAAGACCACCGAACAACCGCTGGAAGATCACTATACGGTGGTCGATGAACATTGTGTCGGCAGTGCGGTCGAGCTGGGTCCCGAGCAGGTTGCCAGCGCCAGGCCAGGAACACTGGGTGTAACCTCACACTACCTGACGTTGTTTCCGAATTTTATCATGGGCACCTACCAGCCGGACCAGATGGGTGTTTACCTTAACCAGCCGATTGCGCCCGGACGCACCCGCCAGTATCGGGTCATTTACACACACAAGGACGCGCACTATAGTGATGCGCAGGTTAAAGAGATGTGCGATTTGTGGCATAAAGTGCACCTTGAAGACCATGAGATGTGTGTCCGCATGCAGCAGGGACGCCATTCGCCGCTGGCGTCGCAGGGCGGCTGGCTGTCACCGCGCTGGGAAAATAGCGTCAGAAAATTTCAGGAGCTGGTTGCCGCTGCAATTCGGCCAAAGCTTAAATAATCGAGGATAAAATGAGTAAACCCGACTTTCGACTCGACCACACCATGATCAGAGTTTTCGACCAGGATAAAACCCTGGACTTCTACACCCGCATCCTGGGGATGAAAATATTGCGCCAGAATGAGTACCCGGACGGACGATTCACCAACACCTTCGTTGGTTACCAGGGCGAGGACGACGGCACCACGATTGAGATGACTTACAACTGGGACCAGCAGGAGCCCTATGATTTCGGCAATGCCTGGGGACACTTCGCGCTCAAGGTTTCCGATGTTTATTCAACCGCGGAATATCTCAAGTCCGAGGGCGTCGAATTCGTGCGCGAGCCCGGACCGATGAACGCGGGTACGCGCATCATCGCCTTCTTCAAGGACCCGAACGGATACGTCATCGAACTCAATGAACCCCTGTCGAAAGACAACTAGCTGCCGGGCCATCATCACGGCCTGAGCGGAGGATCTCAAGACCTACCAGGTTTTTCCCCGTTTCCGGTATCGGTGCCTGCATCCAAACGCTATATCATTTCTCAAATCTCGTGGTTTGTTGGTAACCGCAGAATTTTACCTTCCTCAATTAATTTGTTATGTTATAACATATTAGACATTACGACTCGACAGGACTATCGCAATGCTCAAAAAACCTACTCTGGTTGCACTCGCTTTCGCATGCTCGACCCCAGCGATTGCACAGCAATCCGCGCATGTACATGGCTTCGTCTCGATCAATCTCGCCATTGATGACGAGAAACTGCAAATCGAGTTCGTTTCACCGGCCGAAAGTATCGTCGGCTTCGAATACGAGCCGTCGACCGCGACCGAGCGCAAAGCGGTAGTGGACGCAATCGCACTGCTGCGTAATCCCGCAAAGTTGTTTGTCCTGCCCGCGGGTGCCGGCTGCGAGTTGCACGAGGTAGAGGCCGAGCGGCATGTCGAGGACGACCACGAAGAGCATGCTGAACACGAAGAACATAAAGAACACGAAGAAGATGAGCACGCGAAGCACGGAGAAGATGGCGAAGACGAGCACGCCCACGAGGATTCGGGCGTGGGTGAAAGTCACTCCGAGTTTCATGCGCACTACCATTTCGACTGCAAGAATACCGTGATCGAAACCATTGAGTTGCGCCTGTTCGAGACCTGGCCGCGAATCGAAGAGGTCCGCGTGCAGGCGCTGACGCCGCGCGGCCAGGTTGGGGATAATATCGGTGCTAGCGATCCGGTAATCAGGTTACAATAGATCGAGCCAAATTACCTTCACCCGAATTGAACCAACAGCTGATCGAAATCGAAAACCTGCGCTTCAGCTGGCCGGGCGCGACCACGCCACTGCTGGCCTGCGACGCGTTCAGTCTCGCGCACGGCGAACACCTGTTCGTGCGCGGCCCGTCGGGTAGCGGTAAATCGACCTTACTGGGTCTCTTGACCGGCATCCTGACACCCGAATCCGGGCGCCTGTCCCTGATGCAGCAGGACACCGCCAGCCTGAGCGCGACCCGACGCGACCGGCTACGCGCCGATCACATCGGCTATATCTTCCAGCAGTTCAACCTGGTGCCTTATCTCGACCTGGTCGAAAACGTCATCCTTCCATGCCGCTTTTCGCGCCGGCGCACCGATAACGCCGAGCGCGCCCACGGCAGCATAGTGGCGGCAGCCGAGTATCTGTTGAGTCACCTGTTTACCGAGGGGGAGCTGGATCGAAAAGCTCCGGTGGCGAATCTCAGCGTGGGCCAGCAGCAGCGAGTTGCGGCAGCGCGCGCGCTGATCGGCGACCCCGAGATCGTCATAGCCGACGAGCCGACTTCGTCGCTTGATTTCAGTGCGCGCGAACGCTTCGTCGACCTGCTGTTCGAACGGCTCGAAGAGACCAACGCAACCCTGGTCTTCGTCAGCCACGATCCGACACTCGGCGCGCATTTCAAGCGCGAGTCAGGGATAGATGAATTCCGCGCGAAGACGGTCGCATGAACCTGCTGCGCCTTGCCTGGAAGAGTCTGCTCAACCGGCGTAGCACCGTGCTGCTAACAATGTTGACGATCGCGGTCAGCGTCGCGTTGTTGCTCGGCGTCGAAAAAGTGCGGGCACACGCGCGTCAGAGTTTCGCCAATACCGTGTCCGGCACCGACCTGATTGTCGGCGCACGCAGTGGCTCGGTGCAGCTGTTGCTCTATTCGGTGTTTCGTATCGGTAATGCGACCAATAATATTTCCTGGGACAGCTACCAGGAAATCGCCGCCCTGCCGGGTGTGCGTTGGGCAATTCCAATCTCGCTCGGGGATTCGCACCGCGGCTACCGCGTGGTCGGCACCACGCGCGATTACTTCGAACATTTCCGCTACGCCAACAAACGTCGGCTCGAGTTCAGCGCCGGCCAAGCATTTCAGGATACCTACGACGCCGTGCTCGGTGCCGAGGTCGCGCGGCAGCTGGGTTACCAGAGCGGAGATCGCCTGATCGTAACTCACGGCCTTGGGGCTGATGGACTGGCAGCCGATCACAGCGACAAGCCATTTGCGGTCAGCGGCGTACTGGCGCCCACCGGAACGCCGGTCGACCGCAGCGTACACGTCAGCCTGGCTGGTATCGAGGCGATTCACATCAACTGGAACAAGGTCGAAACCGATCCTACTCTCGCACGCAGCAGCAGCGACCTGAGGCCGAGGGCCATTACCGCTTTCATGCTCGGTCTCGACAGTCGACTGTTAGCCTTCAAGCTACAACGCGAAATCAATCAGTACGCCAGCGAGCCGTTGCTGGCAATATTTCCAGGCGTCGCGCTGCAGGAACTGTGGGATCTGATGCGAGTAGCCGAACAGGCATTGGGCATCATTTCCCTGCTAGTTGCTGCCGCGGCGATGGTAGGTTTGCTCGCGGTATCTCTCGCCGCCCTCAACGAGCGCCGACGAGAAATGGCGATACTGCGCTCGGTCGGCGCAAGCCACCTGCACGTCATGGGATTGCTGATCTCGGAATCCGCGCTGTTGACCGCGTTTGGCATCGGGCTCGGAATGGTGCTGCAAAGCGCAGTCCTGCTGGTGCTGCAGCCCTGGCTCGTTGACCGGTTCGGGCTTTTCCTGCCATTCGGACTGCACGGCGCCCGCGAATGGGCAATGCTGGGCGGCCTGCTGCTCGCGGGGATCCTGGTCGGTCTATTTCCGGCCTGGCTTGGCTATCGCAACTCTCTCGCCGACGGTCTGTCTACGCGATTGTAAGGAATATTGCCAGGTTGCTGCTCACTGAGCCGATATACCGCAAGTTTTCAATTCTAATGAGTGCACTTTGCAACCCGGTTATTACCGCTGGTGCTCAAATTCAAACCTCCGCTTCTGGCAGAAGGATCTCTCTGAGATGAACTGCTTCAGCGTTTCATTTGGGGAAAGCAGGCTCCTGGAATTAAACCTTAAACGGCTGCTACCGAGCCACAACAGATTCTTATTAACCGCTTAGACTTTTGTGTTTCACTGATATATCGGTTAGGGGCTAAAGGTCGATATCCCCGAAATCGGCCAGTTGGAAGGGTCAATTTATGTTACATTCTGATCATTCTGCTGGGGGCAGGGTGTGGACGATAGCAATCTTCATTCATAGTTGTTGTTGAACCGCTTACAGCCAGATAATAAAAATGGTAACCAAATGGATGAATCGAGGAATAGCCAGAATCTTCAATTAGAAATTGAAAATCTTCGCGAGGAACTACATAACCAGGTTCAAACCAATAGCGAGCTCCTGGTCTACAAACAGCAACTCGATGCAATATTGAATAATGCACCGGTAGAGGTGTACCTGAAAGACCGTGAAGGTCGCTATCTCAGGATTAACAAGCAATTCGAAAAAATATTTGGGGTTAAAAACGAAGACCTGGTGGGATTGTTGCCAACCGATGTGCATGATCCTGAACTGGGCGCTTCTACCCGCAATCACGACTTATTCGTATTAAATTCCGGGATAGTCGAGGAACGCGAAGAGTCAGCCAGATTAGTCAGCGATAATCAATTACATACCTTGTTGACAATAAAGTTTCCAGTATTCAATGATGATGGAGAGGTTGATGGCCTGGGCGCGATAGTGACCGACATAACCGAACGCAAACAGATGGAAGAGACCATACGTCGAGCCCAGAAGATGGATGCGGTAGGTCAATTGACTGGCGGAATCGCTCACGACTTCAACAATATACTCGGCATTGTCCTGGGCAACCTGGAGCTTATGAAACGCCTTCTATCGAATGATGAAAAGGCGATTGCCCATCTTGAAGCCGCTTACAAGGGAGCTAGCCGCGGCAAAGAATTGACCAGGAAACTGCTAGGTTTTTCCCGGACGGCAGGAGGATTAGCGAAAATCGTTTCCCTAAACGAATTTATAGGGGGTATGGAAGACCTGATCAGGAAATCCCTGACCGTTTCAATCGACACGAAAATGCTATTGGAGAAAGACCTCTGGAAAGTCGAAATAGACCCCGGTGATCTGGAAGACGCGATATTAAATCTCTCGCTTAATGCCCTTGATTCTATGCCTGCAGGTGGTGAGATTACTATAAAAACAGCCAATAAAATTATCGATAAAAACTATTTTGAATCTGATTCGCCGACGAAGTCCGGGGAATTCGTGATGTTTTCGGTTTGCGATAATGGGCAGGGCATGACAGCGGAAGTTCGTAAGAAAGCGATGGAGCCTTTTTTTACAACCAAGGAGGCAAGCAAAGGTACTGGTTTAGGTCTCAGCATGGTTTACGGGTTTGTGAAGCGCTCCGGGGGACACATAAAAATTTACTCTGAGGCGGGTGAAGGAACGGAAATCAGAATTTATCTACCCCGTGCGCATGAAGAGGGTAAATCGGGAAAAGAGATTCCTTTAGAGGCAGATCTTCCACGTGGGCACGAGACAATTTTAATCGTCGACGACGAGAAAGCACTGGTCGATATTGCCGTCTTGTATCTTCAGGACCTGGGCTACAAAACCGTAACAGCGAATAATAGCGAACAGGCTTTAGAAGTACTTAAAGGCAATACGGCTATTGATCTATTGTTCACCGATGTAATCATGCCGGGAGGGAGCGATGGCTACGACCTGGCTTTGACCGCTCGCGGATTATACCCGTCTGTGAAGGTATTAATAACCAGTGGATTTACTAAAAAACACGATGAGCTTGTCAATGATAAAAGCAAATATTACTCCAGGCTTGCCTCTAACCTCCTGAATAAACCCTATGACAATGCCGACCTCGCTAAAGCGGTTCGGAGAGCATTGGATGAGGTGGTTAAGTCGTGACAAAGCCAACAATTCTTGTTGTCGATGATGAGCCTATGATGACTAGTATCGTTAGTGAAGTCGGTGAATTGCGTGGGTTTGAAGTCATTGAAACAAACAGTGCCAGTGAATTTCAAAGTGCCTGGCAGGATCATGATCCAACGGTAGTCGTAATGGACATTATTATGCCCGATATGGGCGGGGTTGAGTTGCTTAAGTGGTTATCTGAACAAAAATGTTTGGCACCCATTATTCTAATGAGCGGGTATGATAAAAACTACATGGAGACGGCATCTACCGTAGGTAGCGGGAACGGGAATACAATCGTAGGAACTTTAACCAAACCATTTCAAATAGCCGAGTTGGAAGCCCTGTTGCAGAATTCTTTATTGGCATATCAGTAGTATATTTCAATTACGAAATTCTCTGGAAAGGGCGCACCATAGAGGTTTGAGAACGAATTGCCATTATGTATAAACCTGGAAATGTCATCACCTCATCAGAGAGAGATGTTGAATTCGATAAAGGCAGGCACCATCGCGCCAGGCTTGGATTTATATTGATGTCAACCGACCTTGCGGCCGAAGCCGATTTTTATGATATGGCACCAGAAGGCGTCGCAGTTCATATTACCCGACTGAAGACCGATGACTTCACGACCAGTGAAACCTTGTCGCGTCATATCGAATACATGGCCGACGCGGCTTCCCGGATTCAGCCCGATGCCAGGCCCGGCGTGATTAGTTATAGCTGCACTTCGGGATCGATTGTCATCGGGGAAGAAAAGGTGATGGCAGAAATCAGCAAAGGTGCGCCTTATGCTATTCCGATGACCCTGGTTACCGGCGTTGTCGACGCCTTGCGTGAACTCAATGCAAGCAGGATCGTGGTGGGCACTCCCTATATTGATGAGATCAACACCAGGGAAGCCGAGTTCCTCCACCACAAGGGCTTCGAGGTTTTGGACATACAGGGATTGAACCTTGAAACCGGGATCGAGTTTGGCACTGTCACGCCGGCTTACTGGAAGAAGTTTGCCATTGAAATCGATCGCCCGGATGCGGATGCCATATTTCTAAGCTGTGGTGGAATTCGTGCACTGGAGGTGGTGGAGGAAATCGAGGAATTGATCAATAAACCGGTGATTACCAGCAACCAGGCACAGATGTGGAGTTGCTTGCGTCGAGCAGGGATAGTCGACACTATTGATCGGTTTGGTCGAATTTTTCAAATGGCTGGACACGGAATTTCCAACTCGTCCTGAAACGTACCACGAATGTTCGATCGCGGCCGAATGTCGTCAGCCAGGGAAGGAACTACCCCGATTTCCGGGGGTAGCTGTTATCAATTCAAACCAGGTCCTGCAGGCATTTTTCGAGGATATCCATGCCCTCGTTGATCAGCGTATCGCTGATATTTAGTGCCGGCAGGAAGCGAATAACGTTTCCGCGTGCGCCGCAGCTGAGCAGGGCCAGGCCGTTTTCGTAGGCACGTCCGACTAATGCTTTAGTCAGCTCCGGGTCCGGCTGCTCGGCATCTCCGTTCTTGACCAGCTCCATCGCCATCATCGCGCCGTGGCTGGTGCGCAGTTGACCGATGTTGTTTGAGAACTTCGCCTGCAAGGCTTCGAGGCGTTGGGCAAACACTTCACTCACGTGACTCGCCGATTCGACCAGGTTCTCTTCCTCGATGATGTCGATCATCGCTAATCCGGCAACACAACCGAGCGGCGAGCCGGCGTAGGTGCCACCAATTCCACCGGGTAGCGCGGCGTCCATGATCTCGGCTTTGCCCACCACCGCTGCAATCGGGAAACCGTTGGCCATACCCTTGGCGACCGTCATCAGATCAGCCTCGATACCGGCGTATTCGCTGCAAAACATTTTGCCGGTGCGTGCAAAACCGGTCTGAATTTCATCGACGATCATAACGATGCCATGCTCGTCGCACAGCGCCCTGAGCGCCTGCATGAATTCGACCGGAGCCGGGTAGAAGCCACCTTCACCCTGTACCGGCTCGATGATGATCGCAGCGACATCAGTGGGTGCAATATCAGCCAGAAACAGATCGTTCACTGCTGTCAGCGAATCCTCGACTGAAATGCCGTGATAATCGATCGGAAATCGTGCGTGATAAATCTCTGCCGGGAAAGGGCCGAACAGATTTTTATAGGGCGTGATCTTGCCGGTCATGCCCATGGTCAGGTTGGTTCTGCCGTGATAACCGCCGTTGAAGGCAATGACGCCGCGTCGACCCGTATGCGCACGTGCAATTTTGACCGCATTTTCGACCGCCTCGGCACCGGTTGTGACGAATATCGATTTTTTCTTCGAGGCACCCGGTGCCAGCTCATTAAGCTTTTCTGCCAACCTTACCGCGCTGTCGTAAGGGGTTACCATAACGCAGGTATGGCTGAATCTTTCCAGTTGCTCAGCGACCGCGGCAACGATTTTCGGATGGCTGTGTCCGGCCGAGCAAACCGCGATACCGGTGCCAAAATCGATGTAGCGCTTGCCTTCCACGTCCCAGATTTCAGATCCCAGTGCACGCTCTACATAGACCGGGGCAATATTGCCCTCACCGCGCGCGATGGCATCATCCTTGCGTGCCTGCCAGTCCTGGTTGGAGAGTCCGCCGGGTTCAGTTACTTTCAATTCTGCGTTGCTCACTGGTCGATTCCTCCCAGGCACATGTACTTGATTTCAGTGTAGTCATCGAGACCGTATTTTGAACCTTCACGACCCTGCCCGGATTCTTTGACCCCACCGAAGGGTGCCATTTCATTAGAGATGATGCCTTCGTTGATGCCGACGATGCCATACTCGAGGCTCTCGGCAACTCGCCAGATGCGGCCGATATCACGGGCATAGAAATAGCAGGCGAGGCCGAACTCGGTGTCGTTCGCCATCTGGATGGCCTCGTCCTCGGTGTCGAACTTGAACAGGGGTGCGATGGGTCCGAAAATCTCTTCGCGAAAAACGCGCATTTCGCCCGTAACGTTGGTCAAAATGGTAGGTTCAAAGAAATTTGTTCCCAGTTCAGAGCGATTGCCGCCGGCAACCATTTTTGCGCCCT
>JARFPR010000217.1 GCA_029288195.1 Gammaproteobacteria bacterium
AGGCTGGCCTGGATTTCTATTTCACGATACAGGTCCTGCAGGTAGGGCTGGGCACGTTCCTTGTTCTTGGTAATAACCTCGTTACAGGCGCAGTAGTAGCAAATCGAGCTGCAAAACGGAATATGAAAATAAAGCGATAACGGTTTTGGAATCGGTTCTTCGTTACTTAACCTGGCCCAGTCACGATAGTCGCTTTCCGAGATCTGGTCATGAAATTCTGTTGCCGGTGGGTAAGAGGTATAACGCGGCCCCGGTCTGTCGTATCGGTTAATCAAATCTTCTTGAAATACGGGTGCTCGGGCCATCAATACTGAGGTATTTAACATTTCGACATAGACTAACTCCTGGTGCCGAGTTTGCTTTGATCTGGATCAATTCCGGGAAATCAAATCACTACTTTAGTCCTTTAGTCCTTTAGTCCTTTAGTGCGGCTTCGATTGCGGCCGCAACCTGGTAGAGGCTTTCGTCGCGTCCGTTAGCGGCAGACAGCATTAACCCGACCGGGGGTTCACCTGGCTGGTGGCAGGGGAGGCTCATCGAGCAGCCGTCGAAATAATTGACGGTCGCGGTATTACGCAGGCAGCGCAGGTTGACGCGCCGGGCATTGTCCTCGTCATCGGTTTCGGCGATTGCCGGCGGGATGCAGGCCACGCTCGGGTAAAGCAGTGCATCGACCTGCAGTGATTCGAACTGCTTATTAAAGCGGTCGACGATCTGTTCCCGTTCACGATATCGCTGCTGTTGTTCTTCGCTGCTGATTTCAGCCCCGGCCGACATGCGCAAGCCGACAAAGGGGTCGTATTCATCAAGATGTTGTTCGAGCATTTCCCGGTGGTGCAACCAGACTTCGTAGACGACGATTGGGCGCTCGATGAAAAAGTCGTCGCAATGATCGAGCACGGGCATTGGCGTCTGCTGGATATTCACACCCGCTGCGATAAGTACTTCGACCGATCGCTCGAATGCTACACGTACTTCATCGTCGAGGTCTTCCATCACGCGAGCACCCGGGATCACCAGTTTCATGGTTTTCAGATCCGCGGCCTGCAATACCGGCAGGGTGTTGGAAGGTGGCAGCTTGCCGCACATCAACCGATCGAGAATAAAGCAACTATCGACGTCTACCGCGAGCGGTCCCGGTGCATCCAGTGTCGGCGACAGTGGGAATATCCCGTCAAGTGACATGCGACCATGGCTGGGTTTAACACCAACCACGCCGTTAAAGGCCGCCGGGATACGACAGGAACCTGCGGTGTCGGAACCGAGCGCGGCCGCCACGATGCCTTCGGCGACGGCAACGGCGCTGCCCGACGAGGAACCGCCGGGCAGGCGTCCGGTTTCGCGGTCCCAGATTGACAGGGGCGTGCCGTAATGTGGATTCTTGCCGATCCCGGAGAACGCAAACTCGCTCATGTTGGTGCGACCCAGGAACAACAACCCGGCAGCGCGCAACGGTGCTACAACGTCGGCGTCTTGAGCCTCGGGTTGCGCGTAGTGCCTGCGCACTATCGAGCCTGCGAGCGTGGATTCATTCCTGACATTGAACAGGTCCTTGAGTGCAATCGGAATGCCGGCAAGCGGTGACTGCGAAGGTGATTTCTGGCGTGCCCGGTCGATGGAAGCGGCCAGGTTCAGGAGTCCGGGATTGATCGCGGTAAATACCGCGCTCGACCGATTTGCCAGTTCCAGTGCCTGTTCCACCAACTCGGTCGAAGTTGTATCTCCATTGCGTAGCGCCGTGGCGAGGACGCGTAATCCGGGCATGTTCATGTCTTCGGAAACCGGTAACCCAGGATGTCCTGATAGGCCCATTGCGAGTAAATTTTGTCGGCGCGCAGGCAGTGTTGCTCAAGTTCGTCGACCGGCGAGAAATCCCAGTCGTGGAGCTGGCCCCTGGCAAGCGCTTCGCGCAGGAACAGGCGTCGACGTTGACTGGCGAAGACGTCACGCGCAAGGCCTTCGACATCCCACCGTTGCTGCACCAGTTTCGACAAGGCTTCGCGCGAATCCCCGTAGTCAGGGTTCTCAAACTGATTGATTCGCTCGTGAGGATCGGTTTCAAGGTCAAACAGCTGTTCGGGATCGATCGCGCTGTAGACGTATTTTATTGAACCCTGTTTGGCCATTAGCAGCGGCGTGGTCGAACCCTCGGCCAGGTTTTCAGCGTATACCGGGTGATCCCATAGTGTCGAGGAATCGGTTGCAAGTCCCCACAGGCTGTTTCCCGCAACCGTTTCGACCAGGGTCGACTGGTTCGTGTCGCCGGCGATTTCGAGCAGGGTGGGGAGCAGGTCTACCAGTGAAACATTTGCGCTGACACGGCGCTGGTCAATCTGTGGGTGACTGATAATCAGTGGAATTCGACAGGCTTCCTCGAAGAATGATTTCTTGTACCAGAGGCCATGCTCGCCCAGCATTTCACCGTGGTCGGTTGTCAGCAGGATGACGGTATTTTCATACAGCCCGGTTTCCTTTAATACCTCGAGTAACTGCCCGACCTGATCATCGACGTAACTGACCGAACCATAATATGCGTGTCGCGCCACGCGCACCTGTTCCTCGGTCGGAGGGTGGTCCTTTAACGCATACTGTGCCATCAGCCGCAGGCTGTAGGGATCCATCTCGTCCTGCGCGGTATTGACCACCGGCATATCGATGTCTTCATGGCGGTAACGGTCCCAATGCTCCGGCCGGCATTGAAACGGATCGTGCGGGTGTGTGAACGAAGTGAACAGCATGAAGGGGCGTTCATCTTTGCCGCGTGCCAGGTCGTAGATCTTGCGCCGCGCACGATGAGAGACTTCGTCATCGTACTCGAGCTGCACATTGCGCAGGCAAACCCCGGCATCGGTAAAGGTAACACTATCGTTGGCAAAACTGGGCCTGACCTCGGTCCAGTCACCGGTCCAGCCAAAATCCCCTGGGTAAATATCGGTGGTCAACCGCTCCTCGAATCCATGCAGTTGATCGGCACCGACGAAATGCATCTTGCCGACCAGGCAGGTCTGGTAGTCGAGATTGCGCAGGTAATGGGCGAAGGTCGGGATCGACGATGGAAACTCGGCTCCGTTGTCATAGGCAGCGATGGTCGAGGCCAGTTGACCCGCCATCATCGAAAACCGCGAGGGCGCACACAGCGGAAAATTGGTATAAGCGGAATCGAATATGGCGCCGTTGGCAGCCAGGGAATCGATGTGCGGTGTGCTTGCAATGGAGTTTTTGTAAGCCCCGATATATTGCGCTGCAAGTTGGTCTGCCTGGATTACGAGTATATTCGGCCTGCTGCTTTTCATTGTGCTCTCTCAGTGAATTCAAGTTGTGAGTGGCAGGGGTTCAAGATATCTTAGGCGCATGCGTTATTTACTATCCTGTCTGTTCCTGCTGCTACTAGGGTGTTCCAGCATCGCACCGGTGAGTTTAACCAATCAATCCTCCGAGCGCGATAATGAGTGGCGGATAGAGAACCTCGAAGACAGTGGTTTGGACGTCGAAAAAATGCAGCAGTTGACGCAGAGACTCAAGTCGGGGTGGCATCCCAACGCGCATATGGTGCTGGTCGAGTACGGCGGTAAGTTGGTGTATGAAAATTACCTCTCTGGCGAAGATGAAAGCTGGGGCCAACCCGTCGGGTACCGGGTATTCGCAGCGGATTCGGTCCACGACCTGCGTTCGATATCCAAAAGCGTAACTTCACTGTTGCTCGGCATCGCCCTGGGTGACGATTTCGAAACCGCATTGTCGCGCCCGATCATCGAATACTTTCCCGAGTTCGCAGACCAGGTAGCGCCCGGCGTCGAACAAGTCACTTTGCATCAGGTCCTGACCATGTCGGCCGGTTTCAAGTGGAATGAAATGGTGATGCCTTATGCGTACGAAAAAAACGATGAGAGAAGATTGTACGATGAGCCGGATCCGGTTCAGTATGCCCTGACCAGGCCATTGCACACTAAACCCGGCGAAAGCTGGTATTACAACGGCGGCATGACGATGGTTGTTGCTGCACTGATTGAAAAGATCAGCGGTAGGCCTTTTCTCGAGTTTGCGCGTGAAAAGTTAGGTGATCCCCTCGGTATCTCGAAAAGCGACATGGAGTGGCGGGGCCTTGGAATATGGCGCTCGAGGCCGACTTTGCCCAGTGCTGCCTCGGGATTACGCGCAACCGCAAGAGACCTGGCTAAAATAGGCTCGCTGGTATTGAATGAAGGTCGCTGGAAAGGACGGCAAATAGTGCCAAGGGCCTGGATTCTGGCCTCTACGCAACGCCACATGGAGCAGTCTTTTCCGACGATCTGGAGCCTGTACGGGATTTACGGTTATGGCTATCAATGGTGGCATGGAAACTTCAGTGGTGAGTACGGTGATTTTACCGCGATTACTGCCGTAGGGTATGGTGGTCAGCGCCTTTTCGTCATTCCCGAGAAGAAACTTGTTGTTACTATATTTGCCGGTAATTACGGCAACGGAATTTGGCGTATGTCGGAGCAGGTACTGGCCGAAATTGTTGCTGCCGCACCTTGAACCTCGACGTTCGCAAGTGAGTACAGCCTGGCTCTGGTGAGCATCGATACCCTGGTCAGGGCTTACGTGGCATATCCATGGTTGGATTTTCATCGAAAAAGCCATCCGGCATCCAGTGAAAGCCGGCATAGACGACCGGTTGCACCGGCCAGTCTTCGGGGCGCGGCCAGTGATGGTAGTTCAGCGTATGCCAGATCACGATGTCCTCGTTGTCGATGCTGCGGTCGGCCTGGGTCCATTTTGGCAAGCCATCACCGCCCGCATGCTGATTTGGAAACCAGCCGGTTGGATAGAGTTCATCGGCGGCGTAACGGGTTACCCAGAGGTGCTTGTACATGAACGCGGCGCGCTGACCTATCGATGAATCCGGCTGTTGAAAGGGAAAACTGTTTGCGCCCGGGATCAGTTTGTAGGCGACCGGTTCTCCGTAGCGGTTGTTAACGTTGGGATTCAGCACTCGCCAGTAACGCGCGCTGTGGGCATTAATTTCGCGCTGCGCCTGCTGCTCGCTCTTGAAGCGGGTTTCCTCGGTGCGGACGGCATTACCGTGCGGGTTGTCATCACCGGTGGGTAATGCCGAAAAGTTTATTTCACTGGCCGAGTTGCGTTCGCCGTCGACTGCCATATCGAAACGAAAACTGAACACGTGCTGATGCACGTGCGATTCGACCTGGTCACCGATTTGCCTGCCATAAGCACTGGATTTGTCATTTTCCAACGCCGAGGGGAAGGGTATGCCTGTTGCCTTGACTTCAACGCCGATGGTGCCGTCCAGGTAAAAGTACCAGAAGAAACCATAGACGTAGTTACCGATGGTTGCGATGGATGAGACCACCAGTCGACGCGAACGCGTCACGGTGGCCTGTCCGAGGGCTGGTACCGAGTATTTCCACAGAATTCCGTAATCCTCTTCGTGCATGCAGACCGCGTTGTTGATTAAACGGGGTTCTCCGTGCCAGTCGTGGGTCCAGATGTCGAAATAGTGAATATGCCCCAGGCAATCGCAGCCAAGGGCAAGCGAGTCGAGTGCAACGCCGATACCATATTCGCCGGTATCGAATGCATTGCGACGAAAATTTGCCCCGCGTGGGTCACCATAGGGCACTACCATTTCGGCCATCGAGGCACGTTTCATGATTGGACGCAGACGGCCCTTGTCATTAATGCCGATGTCGTAAAGCACCAGACCATCGCGCTGCGCAAAGCCAACCTGCAATTCCCAGTCGTGCCACTTGACCTGGTAACCATCAACTTCGAAGCTGGGACCTTCGGGCTGGGTAATCGAGATCCCGGTTAAATCGTCTCGCTGCTGTAGCCGTCGAATCGGGCCCGGGTCGGGAGGAATCGGTACCACGCCAAAATCGTCAATGCGAATAATCTCGCGTTTGGCCAGGTCAAACACCGGGTGCAGGTTGGCAATCGGTCGCGCATAGGGATTGTCCCCGGCGTCGTTCATCAACCAGCAGTGGCCGTAGGCGATCCGATGATCCTGCTCTTCCGGGTTGCCGAAGTTACCTGCCGACCAGCTTTCGAC
>JARFPR010000242.1 GCA_029288195.1 Gammaproteobacteria bacterium
CACCGACCAGGTGGCTGATACTATTGAGTTTCTCGCCGTAGTACATGGTTAAATCGAAAAGCTGGCAGTAGTAAGTTCCGTTTCAGCCAACGGCTACTCGAAAGCGATCGCGGCCTCCTGCAACCACAACAGCAGGTAATCGGCAAAGCTGCGACGGATAATGACTTCGAAACCGGAGTTATCGGGCAGCGGCGACAGCGTCATTCCGGCCTTGGCAAGCCGCGTCTGCGCGCACTGTCCAAGTTTGAATTCACGCGGATGCAAATCGAGCGGACAGTCGGTCGACAGCAATGCCGCTGCATGCTCACCGCTGATATGGATCATGGTCAGTCCGCTTGAATTGTCGACAACAGAACAAAATGCGTCCTTCATCGCCGACAGCAGTTCGGCCTTTAACTGCCCCTGCCTGCCGGCCGGCGTCACGATCAACCATTCGTCCGGACCCAGCCAGTAAATTCGATAGTCGCCCGATTCAATCACGGTATTGGCGATTGTCGGCGGCTCGCAACCAAGCACTTTCAAAGTTCCAGCCAGGAACTTGGTATTGTCGGAGCGACCGCGCAGGTTAACGTAACCCAGGAAAGGTTTTTCTTCGATCAATGGGGCGTTCCCAACCGTCTCGCCCAGTTCAATCTGGACCAGCGGGCTCTCCTGCTGGAAAAGGTCAGACATTCTGCTGCGCTCCTTCCTTGTCGTAAAACACGGGATCGGTGATCTCGGCCTTGATCACACGACCATTGGAGAGTGGCGCGTACACGGTTTCACCCATGCGATGATGACCGCCTTTCACCAGAGCCAGCGCGATCGAATGACCGCAACAGGCGCTAAAGTAACTCGAACTCACGTGACCTGTCATCGGCACCGGCACCGGCGCGCCCGGGTCATTCACCAGCTGCGCACCTTCGGGAATCACCGTTTGAGGATCTTCGGTGATCAGGCCGACCAGTTGCTTGCGGTCTTTGCGTACCGTGTCCGGTCGACTCAGCGAGCGTTTCCCGATGAAGTCGTCCTTGGTTTTCGATAACGCCCAGCCAAGCCCCAGGTCTTCAACCGTAACCGAACCATCCGTATCCTGCCCGACGATCACGTAGCCTTTTTCAGCCCGCAGCACGTGCATGGTTTCGGTGCCATAAGGGGTGATATCGAATTGCTCCCCTGCCTGCATCAGCTGTTCCCACATGAAACGGCCATGATTCGCCGGGATGTTGACTTCATAGGCGAGCTCACCGGAGAAACTGATACGATTTACGCGGCATTCGATGTCACCGATAGTCCCGGTTTTCGAGGCCATAAACGGAAATTCCGCTGCTGAAAAATCGATGCCCTCGCACACCGCCGCGACGACATCGCGGCTCTTCGGGCCCACCACCGCTGCCGTCGCCCAGTGATCGGTCACCGAAGTCAGAAAAACCTCCATCTGCGGCCACTCGGTCTGTAACCAGCGCTCCATCCACGCCATTACACCCGCTGCGCCGCCGGTAGTCGTGTGCATGAAGAAATGGTCCTTGGCGATGCGTATGGTAACGCCGTCGTCCATGACCATACCGTCTTCACCGAGCATGAAACCGTAGCGTCCCTTGCCATTCTCGAGCTTCATCCAGTTATTGGTGTAAATCATTTCCAGAAATTCCGCGGCATCGGGTCCCTTGATTTCGATCTTGCCGAGCGTCGATGCATCGAGAATGCCGACGCTTGCGCGCACCGCGAGGCATTCACGATTAACCGCGGCGTGCAGGTCTTCGTCCGCCTTTGGGTAATACCAGGGACGCTTCCACTGCCCGACATCCTCGAACCTGGCGCCATTTTCTTCGTGCCAGGCATGCATCGCCGTCTTGCGTACCGGATCAAATAGCCTGTCACCCAGGTTTTGCCCGGCAAACGCACCGAAACTGATCGGCGTATAGTTCGGTCGGTAGGTCGTGGTGCCGGTAGCGGCGATACTCTGTCCCATGGTTTCGGCGAGTATGGCCATACCATTGATATTGCCGAGCTTGCCCTGGTCGGTACCAAAGCCCATCGCGGTGTAACGCTTGACGTGCTCGACAGACTGAAAACCTTCCCGTACTGCAAGCTGGATATCGGCTGCACCAACATCGTTTTGCATGTCTATGAAAGCCTTGGGTCCACGGCCCCGGGTGTAAGGTGAAGGTGCGGTCCAAAGCGGCAATATTGCCTCGCTGTCTACGGTATCGGCAGACGGGGCTTTCATCGTTTCATCGAAGCCACAAGCCGCTGCAGCAACGTTACCGGCCTCGGCGCCCTGTTCCAGGCATCCCGCCAGGTCGAGCCTGCCGTTTGCAGCACCGACCGAGTATTGAGGTTGCGTCGGCGTACCGGGGAGAAACATCGCCATGGCGTCATCCCATACCGGTCTGGCCCCGGATTGCGCATTCAGGTGCACTACCGGGCTCCAGCCACCCGAGACGGCGAGGAGATCACAGCCGAGCGATTTGACATTACCGCTCACCGATGAACCATCCGCGGACAGGCGCATGACCTGCACCGAACGTAGTCGTTTGCGACCCGTGGTATCGACAACAAGGCTGCCATTGATCACCTGGATGCCGGCACTGCGCACGGTGTTGGCGATTTCACTGGCCGAATCGGTACGCACGTCGACCACGGCAACGACTTCGACGCCGGCAGCATTTAGATCGAGTGCAGCCTGGTAAGCGCTATCGTTGTTAGTCAACACGACGGCCTGTTTGCCTGGTTTTACCGCGTAGCGATTGGTGTAGGTTGATGCCGCGGAGGCCAGCATGATCCCGGGGCGGTCGTTATTGGCAAAAATCAGTGGGCGTTCGGCCGCTCCGGTCGCGAGCACGACCTGGTGTGCCCTGACCTGCCACAGTTTCTCGCGTCCGCCGGTGCGTTCTGCAATCGGCAGGTGATCGCTAAGACGCTGGTTTATGGTCAGGAAATTGTAATCGTGATAACCAAACACGGTGCTGCGCGGTAACAGTGTCACATCCGGCATGCTGCCTAACTCGGCCACCGCGTTTTCGATCCACTGGCTGGCGTCAACGCCATCGATCTGCGCCGTGCCTGCAAGCGTCATCCCGCCCGGTTCGGATTGTTCGTCAGCGATGATCGTGCGTGCGCCGGCACGACCTGCCGCAAGTGCCGCGCTAAGACCGGCGACTCCGCCGCCGACAACGAGCACATCACAATGCCGGTGAACATGTTCGTATCGATCAGGATCATTTTCGCGCGGGGTTTCACCCAGTCCCGAAGCCTTGCGAATGAAATGTTCATATTTCTTCCACATCGATTTCGGCCACATGAAGGTCTTGTAGTAAAAACCGGCAGGCATCAGGCGACTGAACTTGCTGTTAATCGACATCAGGTCAAAATCCAGGCTGGGCCAGCAATTGACACTATTCGCGTCGAGGCCGTCGTAAAGCTCCACCTGGGTGCCACGGGCATTGGGGATGGTACGGTTACCTTTTTCCACCTGGAAAATCGCGTTCGGTTCTTCCGAACCCGCACTCATGATGCCCCGCGGGCGATGATATTTCCAACTGCGCCCGACCAGGTGCACGCCGTTAGCAAGCAGTGCGGAACACAGTGTATCGCCAGCCAGGCCTGTATAGCGCTTGCCATTAAAGGTGAAGCTGATCTCCCGCTCACGATCGACGCGCCCACCCTGTGCGGTTCGGAAAGGCTGACTCACTTCTTGCCTCTTGCGGGAGGCTTTTCACCAATCTTGTAGGTGCCCTTGATCCGGTAGGTCACGGTATCGCGCTCGGCATTGAAGTAGCGACGGCAACCGGCTGCGTGCAACCATTGTTCGCGGTGAGCGCCCTTCGGGTTCTTGCGCATGAACA
>JARFPR010000259.1 GCA_029288195.1 Gammaproteobacteria bacterium
CAGAGCGCGTCGCGCCGATACCAAAAATCGATTGCAATGCAATCACTGTATGCTTGTGGTCAGGTATATTTACGCCTGCAATACGAGCCATAAAAAATCGTTCTCCTAAGCCGTTAGGCCAAAATGGGCGCAGATTCTAGCTTTCAAGCGCCCAAAATTCAATAAATCTATCAACTAATCAACCACGTGCAAGACTAGCCCTGGCGCTGCTTGTGACGCGGGTCGGTGCAAATCACGCGTACTGCGCCATTGCGACGAATCACCTTGCAGTTTTTACACATTTTCTTAACTGAAGCTCTTACCTTCATGGTCCTACCTTAATCCCGGGCATCAGCGCACCACACCGGCGCCGCCATATCCCTTAAAATTTGATTTCTTCATCAACCCGTCGTATTGATGACTCATCAGGTGTGCCTGCACCTGTGACATAAAATCCATCGTCACGACGACGATAATCAATAACGATGTGCCCCCAAAATAGAAAGGCACGTTCCAGAACAGTATTAAAAATTCCGGCAACAGGCAGACTGCGGTAATGTACATTGCACCGACCAGGGTCAGGCGCGACATCACACCGTCAATATAATTTGCTGTCTGGTTGCCTGGACGAATACCCGGAATAAATGCACCGGACTTCTTCAGGTTATCCGCGGTATCTTTCGAATTAAACACCAACGCGGTGTAGAAAAAACAAAAGAATATGATCGCGGCAGCATAGAACATGACATACAAAGGCTGTCCCGGTGACAGCGTTGCAGAAATATCCTGTAACCAGCGCATGCCTTCCGCCTGGCCAAACCAGCTACCCAGCGTGGCCGGGAACAGAATAATACTGGAGGCAAAGATCGGCGGTATTACACCCGCCATGTTCAACTTCAGCGGCAGGTGACTGCTTTGTGCCGCGTACATCTTGCGCCCCTGCTGGCGCTTGGCATAGTTCACGGTAATCCGCCGTTGCCCGCGTTCGACGAAAACAACGAAATAGGTTACCGCCAGTGCGCCGGCAAACAGCGCCAGGATGACCAGTGAATTCAGTTCACCGGTACGCACCAGTTCAAAAGTGCCACCGATCGCCGAGGGTAATCCAGCGACAATTCCGGCAAAGATAATGACCGAGATACCATTACCAACGCCACGTTCAGTAATCTGTTCACCGAGCCACATCAAGAACATGGTGCCGGTGACCAGGGTAACTGCCGCGGTAAAAATGAAAGACGGGCCCGGGTTTACGACCAGTGCCGCACCGCCGCCACCGCTTTGTCCGGACAACGCTATCGAGATACCAATCGCCTGGAAGGTTGCCAGCACGACCGTACCATAGCGCGTATACTGCGTAATCTTGCGACGACCGGACTCACCTTCCTTCTTCAATTGCTCCAGGGTCGGTACCGCAACCGTGAGCAATTGCATGATAATTGATGCCGAAATATAAGGCATAACGCCCAGCGCAAATATCGACATGCGCTCCAGCGCACCACCCGAGAACATGTTGAACATGCCCAGGATGCCTGTCCGCTGTTGCTCAAAAATCTCCCGCATCACGTTGATATCGATTCCCGGAACCGGAATAAAGGTACCGATGCGGAATACGATCAACGCGCCAATCACAAAAAAGATGCGCCTGCGCAATTCGCTTAACGAGCCTCCCGAAAGGCTGCTGGCTATCTGTTGTGCGGATGGACCGGCCACGATGCGCCTATGCTACCTTGCCGCCGGCGGCTTCAATTGCAGCGCGGGCACCCTTGGTCACGCCAACGCTGTCGTCAACGCTAACCTTACGCTTCAGTTCGCCCGACAGGAAAATCTTGGCCTGGCGGGTTTGTGTTGGTACCAGATTGGCTTCGAGCAGCGCCTTAAGGCTGATGTCATCAAGACCGGAGGCCTCGATTTCACTCAGGCGTACCTCGGCCGAAAACCGGGATTTACGTGCGGTAAATCCAAACTTCGGCAAACGCATCTGTAATGGCATTTGCCCGCCTTCGAACCCAGCGCGCACACCGCCGCCTGAACGGGACTTCTGACCTTTATGGCCTCGTCCAGCAGTCTTGCCAAGGCCAGAGCCGATTCCTCGGCCTACTCGCTTGGATGCTTTGGTAGAACCCTTCGCAGGTTTCAAACTATTCAGGTACATCACACTTCCTCTACGTTGAGCATATAGTGGACCCGGTTGATCATACCGCGGTTTTCAGGGGTATCGATCACTTGCACGGTCTGATGCATACGACGCAGTCCCAGACCCGCCACGCAAGCCTTATGCGAGGCCAGGCGATGGTGCTTGCTGCGCACCAGCGTCACACTCAGCTTTTTGACAGCAGAATCTGCTTTTGGTGCGGCCGCTTTTTTAGCTGCAGCTTTCTCGGCGACAACCGCAGTTTCAACCTTCGCGGTCGCTTTCTTGGCGGCAGCTTTCTTGGTCGCAGCTTTCTTTACCGCTGTCTTTTTAGCGGCTTTTTTAACAGTCTTTTCTTCGTCAGCCATCACGTTAACCTGTAATTTCTTCGACGGTCTTACCGCGCTTGGCGGCAATATCCGCAGGTGACTTCATGTTTTGCAAACCGCTGATGGTCGCACGCACCAGGTTAATCGGATTACGCGAACCATTACATTTTGCCAGTACATTATGTACGCCTACGGCCTCAAAAACCGCACGCATCGCACCACCGGCGATAACACCGGTACCTTCCGATGCGGGCTGCATATAGACCTTTGCCGCGCCATGACGGGCATTCAGCGGATATTGCAAAGTACCGTTGGTAATCGCAACAGTCGTCAGGTTGGCGCGCGCTTTCTCCATCGCTTTCTGGATGGCGAGCGGTACTTCGCGCGCTTTACCATAACCAAAACCAACTTTACCGTTACCATCACCGACAACGGTGAGCGCAGTAAAGCCGAATTGACGCCCGCCTTTGACTACCTTGGCCACGCGATTAACCGCGACCAACTTTTCCATCAAATCGTCGCCAGCCTGTGTATTTCTCGGTTCTGCCATTCGAATCTCCCGATTAGGCGCGCTTAAAACTTCAAACCATTTTCACGAGCGGAGTCGGCCAGGGCCTTGACTCTACCGTGATACTTAAAACCCGAGCGATCGAACGCAACAGACTCGACACCGGCGGCTTTTGCCTTTTCGGCAATAACCTTGCCCACTGCAGTCGCTGCATCGACATTACCCGGGTACTTGATCGCCTTCTTAACATCAGCCGACAAGGTTGATGCCGCGGCAATCACTTTTCCAGTTTCACCGGAGATAATCTGTGCATAGGTATGACGCGGTGTACGATGCACACAAAGACGATTCACACCCAGGGATGAAATCTTGCCACGCGTGCGACGCGAACGTCTGATTCGGGATTGTTTCTTATCCATAACCTATTTCTTCTTCGCTTCTTTGCGGACGATCTGCTCGTCGGCATATTTAACACCCTTGCCCTTGTAAGGCTCGGGTGGTCTGAACGCACGGATTTCCGCACACACCTGACCAACCTGCTGCTTATCGCACCCACGCACAATAATTTCGGTTGCCGCCGGGGTTTCTATTTCAATTCCCTCGGGTACCTGGTAATTAACCGGGTGCGACAATCCCAGCGACAGGTTGAGTTGCTTGCCCTGTGCCTGCGCACGGTAACCGACTCCGACCAACTGCAGTTTCTTTTCAAAACCGTTGGCAACACCCTCGACAATATTGTTGACCACCGAACGCATGGTTCCGGTAACCGCGAGCGATGACTGGCGCTTATCCCTTGGCGACAAGGTCAACACGTTATCTTCCTGGGTCAGGTCGACCGCATCATGCAGGGTCAGCGTCAGGTGGCCCTTCGGACCCTTGGCGGACAATTCCCTGCCGTTGACGCTGAATTCAACGCCATTGGGTAATTCGATTGGTTTTTTAGCTATTCTGGACATGTCCTTAACCTAAACCACCGAGCAGATTACTTCGCCACCGAAACCTGCGGCGCGGGCCTGGCGATCAGTCATAACCCCTTTCGAGGTAGATATAATCGCGATACCGAGCCCACCGTTAATCGACGGTAAGTCATCTTTCGATTTAAAAATACGCAGGCCGGGGCGACTAATGCGTCGCATTTTTTCGATGACCGGCTTGCCCTGATAATACTTCAATTCGATAATCAGCTGCTTCAGTTTATCGTCCGAAACCTTGTAATCACTGATATAACCCTCGTCTTTAAGCACTTCGGCAATTCTCGACTTCTGCTTGGACGCGGGCATTATTACGCTGACCTTGTTCGCCTTTTGCGCATTGCGCACGCGAGTCAGCATGTCTGCGATTGGATCTTGTAAGCTCATTTCTGTCCTCTTACCAGCTGGCCTTAACCAGGCCCGGGATATCACCACGCATCGCGGCTTCACGGATCTTGTTACGACACAGCCCAAATTTACGGTAAACACCATGGGGTCTTCCGGTGACACGACAGCGATTCTGCCGGCGTACCGAGGAAGAATCACGCGGCAACTTTTGCAGCTTTTCAACCGCGGCCATCTTTTCGTCGTAGGTAGAATCACTACTGGTGATGGTCGCCTTCAGTTCACTGCGCTTTTGAGCGTACTTCGCCACCAGGCGGCTACGTTTCAATTCACGCTGTACCATGGAATTTTTTGCCATAATCTAAACTCGTCTAACCTCTAAAAGGAAACTGAAAAGCCGCCAGCAGTGCACGTCCTTCATCGTCGTTACGCGCAGTGGTGGTAATGCTGATATTCAATCCACGCAGCTTGTCAATCTTGTCATAATCGATTTCCGGGAATGCGATCTGCTCGGTGATCCCCAGGTTGTAATTACCCTGCCCGTCGAACGCCTTGGGGCTAAGTCCACGGAAATCCCGAATTCGAGGAATCGAAAAGTTAACCAGTCGGTCCAGGAACTCATACATCTTGTCGCGACGCAGCGTTACCTTGCAGCCTATAGGCATTTCTTCGCGAATCTTGAAGCCCGCAATCGCTTTCCTGGCGAGCGTTACCACCGGTTTCTGGCCGGCAATCAGCGTCATGTCTTCGACCGCATGTTCAATGATCTTCTTATCCTGCGAGGCTTCACCGACACCCATGTTAAGGGTGATCTTGGTGATACGCGGAATTTCCATCGATGACTTGTAAGAAAACTGCGCCTGCAGATCTTTCGCCACAGTGTCCCGGTAATGTTGTTCTAATCTGGTCATTATCTATTCCTAAATATCCACGACTTCGCCGTTAGACTTGAAGTAACGGACCTTACGATCGTCTTCCAGGGTTTTGAAACCAACCCGATCACCTTTCTGGGTATGCGGGTTGAAAAGCATTACGTTAGAAATCTGAATCGGGGATTCCTGATCTATAATGCCACCGGCTTCACCGCTTCGCGGGTTACCCTTGACGTGCTTTTTGACCATGTTGACGTTTTCCACCAACAAACGGCTGTCATCGAGTCGTTTTAGCACGTTACCGCGTTGGCCTTTGCTGCGCCCCGCGATCACGATGACTTCATCGCCTTTTTTAATCTTTTGCATAACTCTTAATCCCGATCCCTAGAGCACTTCAGGTGCCAGCGAAATAATTTTCATGAACTTTTCACCCCGCAGTTCGCGGGTTACCGGGCCAAAAATACGCGTGCCAATGGGCTGCAAATTGGCGTTCAAGATTACCGCTGCGTTACCGTCGAACTTAATCGCAGATCCGTCCGGGCGTCGCACGCCATGCGCGGTACGCACCACGACGGCATTGTAAACTTCGCCCTTTTTAACCTTACCGCGCGGGATAGCATCCTTGATACTAACCTTGATGATATCGCCGATCGCGGCATAACGTCGCTTGGAA
>JARFPR010000272.1 GCA_029288195.1 Gammaproteobacteria bacterium
TTAGTTCATCCAGCGTTTGATTAACTCGTCGTAGTTGACGGTCTGCCCCGGGGGCTTTTCGTTAACCTTGGCTTTCGGCGATCCGGGCTTGTTTAACCAGACTGATGGATCCGATACCTTGTTGAGACGGGGACCACATCCACCATAGGTGCCAGCCTTTTCGTCGGCTGCCTGCATGCGTGACATGACGAGATCCATTTCCTCGGCGAGACGATCCATCGCTTGCTGGGGCGTGAAAGCGCCTGAGTTGACATCCCCGATTTGCTGCCACCAGATTTGGGCCAGTTTCGGGTAGTCGGGAACGTTGATGCCGGTGGGCGACCACATCACACGATCGGGCGAACGATAGAATTCAACCAGTCCACCCAGTTTCGGTGCACGCTCGGTGAATGATTCGTGATTAATCGTGGTATCGCGGATGAAGGTCAGGCCAACATGGCTTTTCTTGACGTCGACTGTTTTTGAAACCACGAACTGGGCATACAGCCAGGCCGCCTTGCGACGATCAACCGGGGTTGACTTGAACAGGGTCCAGGAACCTGCATCCTGGTAGCCGAGTTTTTGACCTTCTTCCCAGTAGGGTCCGTGTGGCGAAGGTGCCATCCGCCAGAGCGGATTCCCATCACCGTCGACGGTATTGTTGCCGGCACTCTGCGGGGCCACCATGGATGCGGTAAACGCGGTGTACCAGAAGATCTGCTGCGCGACGTTACCCTGTGAAAGTGCGGGCAGCGACTGGTAAAAGTCGTAACTCGCCGCACCCGGGGGCGCATACTTGCGCAGCCATTCATCCCATTTGCGAATCGCGTAAACCGCGGCCGGGCCATTAGCCGCGCCGCCGCGGGAAACCGATGCACCCACCGGGTTACAGCTGCCGGCTTCCATGCGAATGCCCCATTCGTCGACGGGGACTCCATTCGGCAAACTCTTGCTGCCGGCTCCGGCCATCGATAGCCAGGCGTCGGTCATGCGCCAACCGAGGTCAGGCGCTCGCTTGCCATAGTCCATGTGACCATAGACCTTGACTCCATCGATTTCCTTGACATGCACTGAAAAGAATTCGGCAATATCTTCATAAGCCGACCAGTTCACCGGGACGCCGAGATCGTAGCCGTATATGTCTTTAAATTTCTTTTGCAGGTCCGGTCGATCGAACCAGTCCTTGCGAAACCAGTACAGGTTTGCAAACTGCTGGTCCGGCAACTGGTAGAGCTTGCCGTCGGGTCCGGTGGTGAAAGATCTGCCGACGAAATCGTCAACATCGAGCATTGGATTGGTAACATCTTTACCTTCACCGGCCATCCAGTCCGTCAGGTTCACCGCGAGCTGCAGCCGGGAATGGGTCCCGATCAAATCCGAATCATTGATGTAAGCGTCATATAGATTACGCTGGGTCTGCATCTGGGTTTGTACTGCCTGAACCACCTGGCCTTCTCCGAGCAACTGGTGGTTAACCTTGATGCCGGTGATTTCCTCAAACGCCTTGGTCAGGGTCTTGGATTCATATTCGTGGGTCGGAATCGTTTCTGACAGGACGTTGATTTCCATTCCTTCGAACGGTTTGGCTGCATTGATAAACCATTCCATCTCCTTCATCTGATCCGACTTGGAAAGCGAAGAAGGCTGGAATTCATTGTCCACCCAGTTTTTCGCCTCGTCCATTCCGGCATAGGCAGATTGAGTACATAGCGCAGCAGCCGCGGCCACAAGCGCAATTTGCTTGATCATGAGAGTATCCTCCTCAGGTTTTATGTTTTTTTGGTTACATCGACACGCCCGGTGAATCTACGCCCGTATTTTCGATTTGTCAATTAATCCCGTTCGTTTTTTCGAAATTACGTTCACTTTCGCGCTAAATTTTCGTTTTGGAATGAAACTAACGCAGCCTGTGTGCCGCTTTTTGTACTATTCATGGTCGCTTTAAGCCTTTATGATCGCTGCATGACGGACCT
This sequence comes from Gammaproteobacteria bacterium, assembly GCA_029288195.1. Taxonomy (GTDB): domain Bacteria; phylum Pseudomonadota; class Gammaproteobacteria. Next base: position 1,953 of record JARFPR010000272.1, read on the forward strand.
CAAGCACTTGCTCATCGTGGCCCATAACCCGTCGGCCAATACGCAGAAACTGGTCGATGCCACGCTGCGCGGCGCCAGGCATAGCGATATTGAAGGGGTAGAGGTAAAACACATACCGCCGTTGCAGGCGGTTGCTGATGACGTGCTGTGGGCGGACGCGATTATTCTCGGCACGACCGAGAATTTCGGCTACATGAGCGGCGCTTTGAAAGACTTTTTCGATCGTATTTATTATCCCTGCCTGGAGCATACCGAGGCAATGCCGTTTGCCGCGTATATCCGTGCCGGCCTCGATGGCACCGGTACCAGGATCGCGATTGGTAAAATAACGACCGGATTAAAGTGGAAAGCGGTGCAGGAACCGATGATACTGCATGGCGAATACCAGCTTGAGTACGAAACCCAGTGTGAAGAGCTTGGCATGCTGATGGCTGCCAGCCTGGAAACAGGCATAATCTGAAAATTAAAGTCATTCCCGACCGCATGCGGCCCACTCAGCGGTGGTCCGACATATCGGAATCTTGTATCGTGCAAGTTTTATAAGATCCCGATGCGTCGAACCGCCGATTGCACTGGGATGAAATCATAGTCGTTGGGGGATTTTAAATGGCAGATTTTAGTGGCAAGAAAGCGATCGTATTGGGGGGTACCTCGGGAATCGGCCTGGCGACTACCGAAATGCTACGCGATGGTGGTGCGGAGGTTATCGCGGGCAGCCGGCGCGAATGTGAAGTTGAAGGTGTCGAATGCGTGCAGGTTGACGTGCTGGATCGGGCGGCATTGAGTGCGTTGTTTGAAAAGCACCATGGTTTTGATTACCTGGT
>JARFPR010000404.1 GCA_029288195.1 Gammaproteobacteria bacterium
CGCAGGTGCCAGACACGCTCGCGTCACATTTCGACGGACTGGGTGCACCAAACGCCTGGTCGAGCAAGGCAGGTTTTTTTGGATTGTACGCAGTTATATTACTAATGCTGGTCGGGATTTTTGTATTCGTTCCAGGCTGGTCCGAGAAACGTATCGGTTTCGGCATGAAAATCCCGCACCGTGAGCACTGGCTTGCACCTGAGCGAATCGAGGCAACCCGACAGTTTTTCCGACGTCAAATGCTGCTGATGGGGATCGTGCATCTGGCGCTGGCGATAGTCGTCATGCAACTCGCCATCCTGGCGAACTTCGAGCAGCAACCGCGCCTGCATGGCAGCATATATTGGGCCCTGGGTCTTTATTTCGTATTCCTGATAGCCTGGCTCATACATTTCTTTTTACACTTCAGGAAACCATGAGAAGTAAAAATATCGTCCACATGATTTCCTGCCATGCCGAGGGTGAAGTCGGCAATGTAATTGTAGGTGGCGTCAGCCCTCCCCCGGGAGATACGTTATGGCAACAGTCGCGCTGGATTGACGAGGATCAGAGATTAAGAAACCTGGTGCTCAACGAACCACGCGGGGGCGTATTCAAACATATCAACCTGCTGGTTCCGGCAATGCAACCCGAAGCCCGGTTTGGATTCATCATCATGGAGCCCGAACATACCCCGCCAATGTCGGGTTCAAATTCAATTTGTGTCTCCACGGTATTACTCGACAGCGGACTGATCGAGATGCAGGAGCCGGTTACCGAATTCGTACTCGAGGCACCCGGTGGCCTGGTTCCGGTAAAAGCGTATTGCCAGAACGGTAAGGCACAGAGTATCGAAGTACACAATGTAGCTTCGTTCGCTGACCAACTCGATGCCAACCTCGAAGTAGAAGGCATCGGAACGCTGACTGTCGATACCGCTTATGGCGGAGACAGCTTCGTGCTCGTTGATGCATCTGCACTTGGCTTCGAAATCAAACCCGATGAAGCAGGAGACCTGGCACGGCTTGGCACCAGGATCAGCACCGCTGCCAACGAGCAACTCAATTTTACTCACCCGGGCAACCCGGACTGGGCGCATATTTCGTTCTGCGAATTCGGCATGCCGATCGTCGAAGAAAACGGGGTCAAAGTCAGCAGGAATACGGTCGCCATCGACCCTGGCAAACTGGATCGCTCTCCCTGCGGAACGGGTTGCTCGGCACGCATGGCAGTACTAAATGCCAGGGGCTTAATGCAACCCGGGGACAAGTTAATTGGTAGGTCAATCATCGATTCGCGCTTCGATTGTGGCATCGTCAAGGAAACCCGCGTGGGAGATAAGTCAGCGATTATTCCATCGATTCGCGGGCGCGCCTGGATTACCGGCACTCACCAGGTGATGCTCGATCCCGACGATCCGTGGCCTGGCGGGTATCGTCTCAGCGATACCTGGCCCCTCAAGCAATAACACCTCTGGATCTCAATAGATCAAGGTCCTGATCGCTCAATCCAAGCAGCGACATTAACACGCTGTTGGTATGCTCTCCCAGCATCGGTGGCGCCTGTTGGTACTCAACCGGGGTAGCTGACAGTTTGATCGGATTGGCAACACTGGCAACCTTACCTGCAACAGGGTGGTCGAGTTCAAGTTGCATCCCACGGTGCTGCACCTGCGGATCGGCAAATACCTGTTCGACGTTGTTAATCGGGCCACAGGGGATACCGCGCTCGTTCAATGCATCGAGCCAC
>JARFPR010000445.1 GCA_029288195.1 Gammaproteobacteria bacterium
AGCCCGGGGTACCGGGAACTATTCATGCAGCAGGAAGCAGCAATTCGGGCCGCCATGCAAGACGATCCCGGTGATCACCACAGCGAGCACGAAAGTGACCGAAACTCCCCGCCAAAAGGCTTTTCAGAGGATCCAGGTGCAACCACCAGCGCCGACGACGATTGAATTCGAAAAGCTTGACGCCGATCAGAATACGTAGGAGGCGCTTTTTTACAGTGGTAAGATTCAATTTAACCGTTGAGACTAGGGATGACGGGCCATATAACACACGCTAGTCTGCCCCGGGTCGATGATTCCACGGCATGCGCGCTGATCGCGGCACTGGATAATCCGCTCGCTTTCGGGCACCCGGTCAAGTACATCCGCCTGATCGAAACCCATATTTCGTGGGTGATTCTGACTGGAGATTACGCCTATAAGATCAAGAAACCGGTTAACTTCGGTTTCCTTGATTTCTCGACCCTCGAGAAAAGGCACTTTTACTGCGAGGAAGAATTGCGCCTTAATCGCCGCTTCGCAGCGGAGATTTACCTTGAGCTGGTCGAAATTCGCGGTAGCCAGGATGCACCCAGGCTGCAGGGTAGCGGCGAAGTCATTGAGTATGCGATAAAAATGCTCGAGTTTCCGCAGCAATGCCTACTCAGTAGCCATGCTGCCAAAGACGACTTGAGCCCGGAATTGATCGATGATATCGCCGCTACTGTCAGCGCGGCACATGCCAACAGCGATCGCGCCGATCAGGCTGACGACTTCGGCACTGCCACGATTGCGGCTCAGTGGAGTGCAGAAAACATGGATCAGATCAGGAACGCAATCCCGCGTGAGTTTCTGCCTGACAGCTATTTCGAGCTGGAGCGCTGGTACCAGGAAAACAATGCGTTACTGGCAAATATCGACGCACGCAAGCACGCAGGATTTGTGCGTGAATGTCATGGCGACCTCCACCTAGGCAATATGGCGCTCATCGGTGGCAGGGTTACCCTGTTTGACTGTATCGAGTTTAATCCCGAATTGCGCTGGATCGACACCATCAGCGAAGCCGCATTCGTGGCAATGGATCTGAATGCACGTGGGTTCCCGGGCTATTGTTGGCGTTTCTTAAATCGCTACCTCGAAAGCAGCGCTGACTACGCGGGTATCAAGCTGTTGCGCTACTATTTCATTTACCGAGCCCTGGTGCGCGCCAAGGTCGAGGCGCTGCGCGTTGACCAGGAAGCTTGCGACACCGACACTTATCGAGCCCATATCAAACCGGCACTTGACTACATCGAGCTTGCCGGACGCTGGTCCAGCAGTCATCGTGCCGGCCTGGTTATCATGCACGGATTATCCGGCTCGGGAAAATCCACTATCGCTGCACAACTGGTGGAGCAACTGGGCGCGATACAAATCCGATCGGATGTTATCAGGAAAGGATTATTCGATTTTAATGCCGATGCCCAAACCGGATCGGCACTGGCCGAGGGCATCTATAGTGACGAGGCTACCGAACTAACCTATCGCCGCATGCGGGAAATTGCAGCGACCATCATCGGCGCCGATTTTACCGTTATCGTCGATGCAACTTTTCTGCTGGAGTCGCAGCGCAGGACACTGCTTGAGTTGGAAACCGATCCGATGTGCCACAAAATAATTATCGATTGTGAAGTGCCGACTGCAGAATTACGCAAGCGCATTGTCGAACGCGAGAACGATCCATCGGAAGCAAACCTGGAAGTGCTTGAACAGCAACTGCGAAGTCAGCAACCGATTAGCGAAGCTGAAAAAAAGCTGGCGCAAATCGTAACCATTGGCAGTGCCGGAATCAGCACCGACCAGGTACAGCAAGTCAGGGATCTGTTGGCTAATTGACGGTCAGGAGATCGGCATCAACGATGTCAATCAGCTTTTCGGCGGTATTACCGATCAGCTTGCCCTTGATACCAGTGCGTGCGAGTGTCCCGATGATTACGATACTGGGATCGATCTCATCGCAAATCGCCTTCAAGGTTTCCACGGTATTGCCCTGACGCAGTAAAACCCGTTCGGGTTTGACTTCGTATAGTTCGCCAAGCTGTGCCCGGGTGACATCATGTCCATGAGTCTCCAGTGGCAAATGTTCACTATCGATCGCCTCGGTGTAGGCGCAGGCGACATACAAATCCATACCGACGATATTCGCGAAGGCTTGCGCATCGCGGATTATGACATTATTCAATCTCATGTGCTGTGGATCAGCGGATACCAGGTCAAGACAGGCCAGCATCCGATCTGTTTTCCATTCCTGCTCCTGGTGGGTGAACAAGATCGGGCAGGCACAACGGTGCATCAACTCGTAATCGGAAGTTGTACTGAAGAAACGTCGTGCCTTGCTGTGATGGAAACTCGATTTAATCACCAGGTTACAGCCCGATTTTTCAACTGCACGAATCGTGGAATCGACCCATTCCTTATTCCAGGTGACTTGCGTCGTGTAAGGCACGCCGCTAACCCTGCAGGGCTGCATCAACTGTTCCAGCCATTCCGTCGCCTCTTCCACAACGCGGCTTTTGAAATCACCTGGCGATGTGTCTGTGCCCGCCTGCTGCATATCCTCGTAGGTACACAGGAAAGCATGTATTTGACAGTTACCGAGCTTCGCGATCAGCAGCGCTTTAACCAACGCCAGCTGGTGAGTCGCGGCAGGATCAACGACTACAAATAATCGGGTTTGTTGTTGAGTCACCTGGTGCCTCGGTCCTTATGTATCACGATTATGCGTTACTTGACCGTCAGGAAACTGCATTCGGCAAGTTGTGCAATCTTGTGCGAGGTACTGCCGAGTAACAGGCTTTTCAACCTGCCAAAACCCCGGCTTCCCGAAATAATCAGATCTGCATTGCGCTCCCTGGCAAAGGCTACGATCTCCTCTGCAGGGTCACCGACAACAGTTCTCGCTTCGACATCGTCTGCACCGTGATCTTTAGCACTCGCTCGCGCCTCCTGTGCCAGAAAATCAGCATACTGAAACATGGCTTTTTCCGAGTCAGACGAAGCCCGGGCCATCGTGCTCACCATATTTTCGGGTGCATTCTCAAGGTTCACCCGCAAGCTGGGCATGGGTTCGATGATATGTTCGATTTCACCCATCTGGCGCATTTCTTCGGGTATTCTCATATGGCTGGCGTCGATGACATAGATAATACCCAAGGGTATCTTTTGCTGTCCGGCGAGCGTGGCTCCGATCTCAAGCGCCTTACTCGAGTGCAGGGAAGCGTCAAAAGCAACTACGATGGATTTAAACATAGGATTATCCTCTATCTATGCCTGACGGCATTGCACCATTTTTGAAAGCAGAGAATCTTGATCCCAGTCAAGTATGGAATGGCTAGCCAGTGATCGTCGTTGGTCCTGCGACACCAATTACATAGCGTGACCTGATCCACTTGTGCAGTTCCATCACCACCATTACTGAAAGCGCCAGGCCCAATAGAGATAACCATTGATCGAAGGTAACCGGACTCGCACCGAGCACATCGCCCAGCCACGGGGTATACATCGCGCCGATATGAACCAACTGGGCAATCACGGTGCCACCCAGCAGCAGCTTGTTGCGCAACGGGTTGTGCCGGAATACCGACAGGGTTTCCGAGCGGCTGTTGAATACATGCACGTTTTCAAATAACACCATCAACAGCAAGGTGCTGTTGCGTGCCTGGTCTACACTGAAGCCCTGATCTAATAGCCACTTGAATAGCCCGAATGCGACTACGCCGATGACAATAGCCGATATAATGACACGCTCGAGCATGATACGGTTGAAAATTGCCTCCTTGGGTGGCCGCGGAGGCTGCTGCAATTCCCGTCCCTCCCCCGGTTCAAAGGCGAGCGCAATATCCTGAATGCCGTTGGTTACCAGGTTCAACCAGAGCAGTTGTACCGCAAGCAGGGGTAATGGTAGTGCCGTAATCATCGCGAGCACAAACAGTACCAGTTCGGCAGCCCCGGTCGATATCAGCAGGAAAATGACTTTGCGCACGTTGGAGTAGGCAATCCTCCCTTCTTCGACGCCATCGACAATCGAGTCGAAATTGTCATCCGTAATGATGATATCGGCAGTTTCCCGGGCCACATCAGTACCGCTTTCTCCCATCGCCACACCCACGTGAGCCATGCGCAACGCCGGGGCATCGTTGGCGCCATCGCCGCTAACCGCGACGAAATGTCCGTTGCGCTGCAGCGACTGCACGATATCGAGCTTTTGAGTCGGCTCGACACGAGCAAACACCGAGGCACCGCTAGTCATTCGATCTATTTCTTCATTATCAATCGCCGCTTTAAGTTGTGGCCCGGTGACAACCTGGGACTCGTCTTCGAGTAAATTCAATTCCCGACCGATTGCATACGCGGTGACTGGATGATCACCTGTCACCATTGCCACCTGAATGCCTGCTTCGCGGCATTTGGCGACGGCATGTTTCGCTTCAGGCCGCAGTGGATCGATCAGTCCAATAAGGCCAATCAGGGTCATGTTAACGAGGTGCTCATGGTTAAAGTCTGCCCCTTCCCTGACCACGACGTCTCCGCAAGCGATTGCAATCACCCGGTATCCTTCATGCGCAAGCGCCCTGGCCTGGTCTTCAACTGCCACTTTATCGAGTTCTGCAGTCCCGTCGGGACTCGCAACCTTGTCGCACATCAGCAACAGGTTTTCGAAGGCACCTTTGACAAAAGCACGTGATTTTCCCTCTACTCGGTTGAGGCTGGCGCTATATAACCGTTCCGATTCGAATGGCATGGTATCGATCTCCGGGCAGGAACCGATTGCCTCGGCTCGAATCCAGCCTGCCCGATGCGCCATAACCAGCAGGGCCACATCTACAGCATCGCCGTTACTGGCCCAATCACCGTTCTGGTGCCCGAGATAACCCTCGTTAGCGAGCACCGCGCATTGGCATGCCATATCTAGCAATTGACGCTCGCGGGTGTCGGGTTCTCCCTGTGGCGTCAGAATTTCACCATTGGGTCTGTCACTATCACCGGTTACCTCCCAGTTATCATGCCCAGGAAACGCGAGGCGACGCACCGTAAGCTGATTCGCGGTCAGTGTTCCGGTTTTATCTGATGCAATATAAGTGCAGGAGCCCAGCGCTTCTACCGCAATCAGACGCCGCACGATGACATCGCGCTTTGCCATGCGCTGCATCCCGATCGCAAGCGCAACGGTAAGTGCGACCGGCAGGCCTTCCGGTATTACCGATACCGCCAGCGCGACCGAAGAAAGAAAAATCTCCGGCAGTGGCATCCCTCTGAACAATAGAATCGTCGCCATCACCACCACCGCACATCCGACGAATATCGCCACGCGCTGGGTAAATCGCTCCATGCGCTCCTGCAGCGGCGCCTTGGCGCCGATATCACCGGTGACCGATTTCGCGATTACGCCAAGCTCGGTCGAGAGGCCGATCCCGACAACCACACAACTGGCTCGCCCACGATTCACCAGGCTACCGGCAAAAGCCATGTTGATGCGATCGCCCAGTACCGTGTCGTTCTCTAGGATTAG
>JARFPR010000501.1 GCA_029288195.1 Gammaproteobacteria bacterium
GTCCTGGCAGCGATTTCCTGGACCCAGGCAATCAGTCCGTTAAAGTAACTGCAGAAAATACAGTTCACCTTCTCGATCCAGTTGAGATATTGGAGGCTTTGGTGGTCGATGACGATATAGTCGCCGCGCCTGACTCTGGGAATGTTATATATCCTGAAACAAATTGAATGATAAAAGGATACGACGATATCTAAAAAAACTGCGGGAACCAGGCAAAACCAGATGATTGGTAGCGTTAAAATGTTAGGTATTGATGCGTTCGCAAAATAGGTATGTATCTTCGTAGCGAGCGTCCGATGGTAGCGCCGGGTTTCCGCCTCGAACTGGACCCGCTTTCCATCGATAATATAAAGATACTCATCCTGTTTTTTTTGCAGTTCCTCTAACAGCTCTTGCTCGAGTTGCTTTATTTCGGTAATTATTTCTTCGAGCTTGCTCATAACGACTCCGACCAGGTCAGAATAAAGAATAGATTGCGAGACAGTATGGCCCGTTTCTGCAGGGTCGGGTCATATTTTTCGAGGCTTAACCTACATGGAGCTGAAGTCGTAGTTTAATTCCTTGCTCGGTGGCTGCAGAAATTCACCCTGGACGAAGTCGACATTCAATGTCCACAGGACGCTTAACACCGCGGCGTCGGTAACAGCCGGTGTTATCGTATTAACTCCCAGGTCTCCGGCCTGGTAGGCAAGTTCGCTAATACTGCCCTGATTCTCTTCGTTTTGCGCCAGGTTATCCATGTAGGCGTGGTTGACTCGCACATAGTTCGCGTTGACGTGCTTGACCAGCTGAAACGGATTCAGCCCGGTGCCAAACTCATCGATCGCGAATTTGCAGTGGATCTGCTGCAGGCCCTTGGCAAGGGTTTTAGCGCCTTTGAGCTGATTAAGCGCCTGCGCTTCATTGATCATGAAAACCAGTTGCTCGCCGCTAACTTTAGCCTTGGTAAGATTTTCGGATATCCAGACCGCGAGCCCGGCGTCCTGGATCGAGTCAGCACTCAAGGGCACGAAGAATTCAATTTTGCGGCCGCGTTGACCGGTATCGGAAACCTTTTTAATCGCGTGCAGTATTTTCCAGCGATCGAGCATTTTCGCTGTGCCGGTGCGTTCCGCGGCATCCTGGAATTCGTGCTCGTAAAGTATTCGCCCATCTTCTGACTCGATTTCCAGGCTCGAAACGTATCGTTCACCGTCCTGTGCCTTGACACCGACGATAGGCTGGTACATTCCGCTGATACGGTTTTGGTTAAGCGCATCCTTGATCAGGCTCGCGGTAATTCCGTCTTCTTCATGCTGGCTCATTTCGCCCGCTTTCGGAATATAGGTTTTGGATTGATTGCCGCCAAGAGCCTGGATTTCCTCGCAGGTTTTCTCGGCACGGGCTATGATTTCGTTTGCATTGTCAGGTGAATTCTCATCGATAAATACGACCGATGTACTGCAGGTAGTGCTTATCGACTGATTCCCTATCTCCGATATATGATCTTCAATCAGTTTGGGTATTTTGACAGCCATTTCCTCAGCCAGTTTCCTGTCCTTGATTTTACTCAGGCAGGTATAGGAACAGGCGCCAAAGCGGGCAATAACATCTTCTTCGGCAGCGCTTTCGGTGAGTATTTTGGCGATATCGTTAATCAATGTATCACAACCGGAAATTCCGACCCTGTCGCGAATCGACTGGAAATTGTCAATAGCGATATAAATAAGTGCTGACTGGTGTTTGCCATTGACCGCTTGCGTGATCGAGGTCTTTAGCTCGTCCATGAAGAACGGGCGGTTATACAATCCGGATATCAGGTCGTGCTGGTGCAGGTAGTTAATCTGTTCCTCCAGCTCCGAAGTATCTGCGCTTGAACGAATTAAAATCTGGGTACAGGGTTCACCGTCATAACTGGCTCGAGAAAATTCAAGCGTTGCCGATACGCGCTCGCCACTGCTGTGAATCAGCTGTAACTCGAGTTCGTTGCTGGCGTTTTCATTTTTACTGAGTTCACGTAAAAAGGTTTTCAGTTGACTCTGTTGCGAGGCGTCAACCATGTCAATTATCGAGGTGCCCTCGAGTTCATCGAAATCGGCATTACCGAACAGTTCCATGTAAACCTGGTTGGCAAAAATATGCATGCCTTCGTGAACATAGGCAATTGCGTCTTTTGAATGCGACAGCAGGTTTTGACATCGTTTCTCGCTTTCCTGGAATTCAAGCTCAAGTCGCATCGCGCGTCGCCAGATATTAATGTTATAAGCTTCGCGTTTAATTACCTGAATCAGGTGTTCAAGACTATCGCTGGCGACAACGTCCTGCGCACCTTGGTCGATTGCCGTAACGATAACGTCAGTGTCAACTTTCTTAGCCATTGCGATCAGTGCCACGTGACGTCCGCACTCACGGATCAGCTGCTGGCCCTGGCTCAGCGTAAACCCGGGCAGATCGACTGAAAACAGCACCAGATCAAGGACTTTATTTTCCAGGATATCGCACATATCTTCGCTGTTTTCGGCAAACTCAGCACGTACATGCATGCCGGTGGCGCGCAATGAGCTGGTTATTTGTTCGGCTTTGTGAAACCCCTCGTCGACGATCAGCAGGCGAATCAGTTTTTCTTCGTTTTCCATATACTTCAGCGGTGATATAAAACTATTGTGCTAGTCATCAATAATAGACGATAACTACGAATCAACCATAGATTCCGGTATGATTGGCGTTTTTTCGATCGGGACGGAAATGGCAAGCTACAGCACTAATGAATTTCGCAGCGGATTGAAGATAATGCTAGACGGTGATCCCTGTGCAATTATCGAAAATGAATTCGTCAAGCCAGGCAAAGGGCAGGCCTTCAACCGTGTCAAAATCCGCAATCTCAAAACCGGGCGGGTCCTGGATAAGACCTTTAAGTCCGGTGATTCGGTCGACGCAGCCGACGTCGTCGATACCGAAATGCAATACCTTTACAACGACGGCGAGTTCTGGCATTTCATGGACCCACAATCTTACGAACAACAGGCCGCTGATGCCAACGCCGTTGGTGACGCCCGGCAATGGCTTAAAGCCCAGGATAATTGTGAAGTTACACTTTACAATGGCAGTCCGATCGGGGTGACACCGCCTAATTTTGTTGAGCTTGAAATCTCCGACACGGATCCTGGCTTGAAAGGTGATACTGCCCAGGGAGGTACCAAGCCGGCGACCCTGGAAACCGGTGCCGTGGTCAAGGTGCCGTTGTTCCTTGAGATCGGCGAGCTGGTAAAGGTGGATACGCGTTCGGGCGAGTACATGTCGCGGGTAAAAAAGTAGCCGGTAATTCATTTTCCTGATGAATTGGCAGCCATCAGCGAACCTGCAGGTCATTCGCGAAAGAGCAAGGATTTATCGTCAGATCCGCTCTTTTTTCAATAACCGTGGTTGTCTCGAAGTGGAAACTCCTGTGCTGGCGTCGACCACCAATACCGATGTCCAGGTCTCCACAATTGAAGTGCCTGGTTTTGATATTCCGTTTTATCTGCAAACTTCGCCCGAATTCGCAATGAAACGGCTTTTGGCTGTGGGCTGTGGTTCGATTTTCCAGATTTCCCATGCCTTCCGACAGGGCGAAACGGGACGCCTGCATCATCCGGAGTTCAGCTTGCTGGAGTGGTACCGAACCGGATATGACTACCAACAGCTCATGGACGAGATGGAATTGTTGATTACCACGTTAAGTCTGCATCAATGCAGCTTTACCCGGATTACCTACAAGGCCCTGTTCAAGGAGGTAATGAACCTTGTTGTCGACGAGGTCGCGCTGCCGGAACTCAGGAATCATTGTGCAAAATCGGTTCCAGGCACGAAAGCTGAGGAATACGATTTTGACCAGTGTCTCGACCTTTTGCTGGGGGTAGTTATTGCACCGACCATGCGGGGCTACCAGTTTGTTTACGATTACCCGCTATCTCAGGCCGCATTGGCACGTGTCAGAGAGGATGACAACAGTGTAGCCGAGCGCTTCGAACTGTTTTTCGATGGCATCGAACTCGCCAACGGTTTTTCCGAACTCACCGATGCCGATGAACAACGTGCACGTTTTGAACAGGACAGTGCAGCGCGCGCGCAAAAAGGACTGCCGCAGTACGCGATCGATGAACGCCTGCTGGCTGCGCTTGAATCAGGACTGGATGATTGCGCCGGTGTCGCGCTCGGACTCGACCGCTTGCTGATGGTGTTACTCGAACTCGATTCCATCGACCAGGTCCTGGCCTTCACCGACTAAACCAGTAACCGCATCCCATCTTTTCCGAGGCTAACCCGCCACCGGCGCAGGCATGGGGATGTTTTTTCAGAATCGCCGTAAATACGTCCATGTAGGCTCGCGCGCGACATCCCTGTCGCGCAGCGTTCTGAAAAAACATCCCCATGCCTGCGCCTCGAAAGTTAGACAACCTCAGGAGGAAGCACACAAAAATGTAGCGAAGCCGGACGCCGCGGTCTCCAAGTGATCCCACGAATGGACCAACCGTCGCCTACGCCAGTTGGGAACGACCTTTGTGGGTTTCCCCGAGACAAATGAACTACTGAGGCACGGTCATCGGGATCTGTTTGCGGGAGGCTGCGCGACAGGGACGTCGCGCGGGAGCCTCCAGGGGTGTATTCACGGCGATCGCGGACACAGCTCCCGATGGGCGTGCCGGGGAGTGGATTACGATTTGTGGGCGGGATTGTTACCGGGGGGCGGGAAGCGGGAGGGGGGGGTCG
>JARFPR010000522.1 GCA_029288195.1 Gammaproteobacteria bacterium
GGTTCAGGCTCAGGTTCAGAATCGACTACTGGTTCAGGCTCGGTCTGCAACTCGGTTTCGATCGTCTGAGTGGTCGTTTCCACGATTTCGGTACCTTTTTCCACCGCGTCATCAATGAAGCCTTTTTGCCAGGCAAAATAACCGCCACCGCCCAAAAGACCTATTACGATCAACCAGACCAACCATTTATACGAGCGGGGTTCTCTTGGTTCCTCGGGGATCCTGATTTCGGCAACACGCGTTACTGGTTCCGCGGGAGGTGGTGGTTCGGCCTCACCCGAATCTCGATCATGCCTGGCCTCGCGTTCCTTGATATCGACAACAATCAGGGTGGTGTTGTCCTGATTGATTTTGTTCGCATCTTCGACCGCTTTTAACAATGCATAGACACATTCTTTCGCGGTCGACGACCAGGATGAGTACTGGATAATTGCTCCGGCCCCGAGAGTATCGAGTCCGTCGCTCGCCACGATGACGCGATCGCCGGGTCGAAGCTTGATTGGAGTTTCAGAGACATCGATACTGCTAATTTCTTCGCCGGTCATCGCGCTCATTAGCATGTTGCGCGACATGCCCGCCTGCTCATCGATCTCCATGCCTTGCTCTTTCATCATGTCGAGATAGGCACCGTAGCTATGATCGGCGTTTTGCTTGATTAACTCACGATCACGAATCAGGTAGAGATGACTATCGCCAACACTGACCCAGTAAAGATTGCTGTCCTGCACGTATGCGGTAACCATGGTGCAGCCCATGCCACGCAACGCGGGGGTTTCCTTGACCGATGCCCGAATCTGGTCGTTGGATCGGTTTAGTGCATCAGTGAGAACTTCCGCTACATCGTCGGTGGGGAAGCTGCCTTGAAATGTTTTATTGAAAGTTGCAACCACCATGTTGCTCGCAACATTGCCCGCAGCATGACCGCCCATGCCGTCGGCCATGATAATCAGAGAGCAAACATCGCCATTATCAGCCTCACCCAGCTGATTGACCATGTAAGCATCTTCCTGATAGTCACGTGCACCATCGATCTGATCGCTGGCAATATCAAATTCAACTTTCATCTATGTGATTTTATTTTTAGTGTTTCGCGCAATAGGAACTATAGCAGTATAGTTAAATTTAATTCTAGTTTATCGAGGATAAGCCTATAAAAACACTATAAAATCTAAAAAGAGACATAGGTCTGTTGCGGGCCCGATAAAAACGGTTGGTAGCCGGTTTTCCTGAACAGATGTAGCGGTAAATAGAGATGCCCAGTTAGATCAGCCCAATTCCTCCATTCCCAGGCGATACACTTACTGTTTTCCTCCACGGCCAGCGATCGTACATCAACGCATTCTGCCTCAAAATAGAGAGATATTGAATGTTTGTGCGCGGTAAAGATATTGTTGGTAATGCCGACAAAACGAACTTCCTGCAACTGCAAACCGGTTTCTTCGCACACCTCGCGACGTGCCGCCTGGACGGGTGATTCGCCCCGGTCGATCCAGCCACCCGGTAACTGCCATTCAAACCCGTTTTCCGCGGACTTGCGTTTGCCAAACAATATCTTTTGCCGATGGGTTACAACAACCGCTACACCACAAGCGACCACAGCATTTTTTGTATGGATACTCCTTCCCCTTCGCGTATCACCCGCGATTTGAACTCTATGTTATATTGCGAGTCTATCCTGGATCAATCACTAGACTAACAAACCAATGCGTGACACCTGGCCTCTACTGAAAATGACTGATTTTCCGGAAGTAACCCGGAATGCCCTGGAAATTCTACAGGTAAATCTGGGTTACCTGTGTAACCAGTCCTGTCTGCATTGCCATGTCGCTGCAGGACCCACTCGCAAGGAATTGATGGAGCACGAAAACATCCAGCATATTCTCGATGTACTGACACGATCTTCGGTGCACACGCTGGATCTGACTGGAGGTGCTCCGGAAATGAATCCCATGTTCAGGGAACTGGTTGTCGCGGCGCGTGAGCGTGATATTACGGTTATCGACCGCTGCAACCTGACCATTCTGCTGGAACCCGGATTCGAGGATACTGCTGAATTTCTCGCCGAGAACGAGGTTCAGATTGTTGCCTCACTACCTTGCTACATCGAAGACAATGTTGACGGACAGCGTGGCAAGGGTGTTTATCAAAAAAGCATGCAGGCCTTGCAACGTCTCAACCAGTTGGGATACGGAAAAGACGGTGGCAAACTCACTCTGACCCTGGTATATAACCCGACCGGCCCCTACCTGCCGCCCTCACAGCAGGAACTTGAGCAGGACTATAAAAAGTTCCTCGCCGAAAAATTTGAAATAGAATTCAACCAGCTTTTCACGATTACCAATATGCCCATCGCCCGTTTTGGTAGCACCCTTATTTCAAAGGGTGAGTTTGAGAACTACATGAACCTGCTCAAGGATTCTTTCAGTGTCGCCAACATGCAGGGACTAATGTGTATCAATCAGCTCAGTATCGACTGGCAGGGATTCGTTTACGACTGTGATTTCAATCAAATGTTAAACCTGAACATCCGTCATCCTAAAAACCAACGAAAACTGCATATCAGCGATATCCTGAAGACCAGCCTGGAAAAAATCCCGGTATTAATTGCCGATCATTGTTACGGCTGCACCGCGGGCCAGGGTAGCAGTTGTGGCGGAGCCCTTGCCTGATAATCCACAGTTCAGCATCATAATCCCGGTTCTGAACGAAGCAGCTTATCTCGATCATAGCCTCGCCCGGTTGTTTGCATTAGAGGGTGTCGCAGACCTTTGTGAAGTTATTATCTGTGACGGGGGCAGTGAGGATGCAAGCCTGGAAATCGTAAAACAGTATGACTGTCGTATCGTCCATAGCGATGCGGGACGGGCGCGGCAGATGAACATCGCAAGCCAGGCAGCACGAGGTGAATTTTTGTTGTTCCTGCATGCCGACAGCAGCCTGCCGGCAAACTTTATCAACAGCTTCGATGCCAGTGCCGAGTGGGGATTTTTTCGCCTGCGCTTAAATGGCGACACATTCGTTTACCGGGTTATCGAATCTGCGATCAACCTGAGAACCCGTTTGAGCCAGGTAGCAGGTGGTGACCAGGGTCTTTATTTCAAGCGGTATTTCTTTCAGTTACTCGATGGTTATCCAAAGATTCCACTGATGGAAGATGTCGCGATATGTAAAATGGCGAGGTGCAAGGCCAAACCCGTTATCATCGACACGGCAATTACGAGTTCAAGTCGTCGTTGGCAGGAAAACGGGATTATCAGGACAGTGTTGCTGATGTGGACGTTGCGACTGGCCTTTTGGCTGGGCGTTGATCCGCAACGATTGTACAAGATTTATTACCCGCAACAGGGGTAATATAAGACATGATTTCGCTAGGTATCTTCGCCAAGCCACCCCTGCCGGGTTCAGTTAAGACCCGCTTGATACCCGATATTGGTGCCGTCAAAGCTGCCAGTGTTTACCGCTACTGCCTTGAATATACGCTTGAGGTTGCCCAGCGGTCGGGGCTGGATTACCGACTCTACCTGAGCGAGGTCAGCGACGATGCGCTGTTTCAGGACGAAGAGCACTCCGTACAAAGAGGGCACGACCTGGGCACGCGCATGTTCAACGCATTCAACGACCTGCTGTCGACTGGCACTGACGGGGCATTGATTATCGGTTCGGATTGCCTGGATATTACCGCCAGGCACCTGCAGCAGGCAGCCGAAGCGCTCGCCGACCACGAGCTGGTGCTGCTACCTGCACTCGATGGCGGTTATGCACTGATTGGTTGCACCCGCATTAACCCGGAGTTATTCAGTCATGTTCACTGGAGCTCCAACGACGTGCTCGAGCAAACAGTTAGCAATGCCGGAAACCTGGACTACCGCGTCAGTTTACTTGAAACCGTGCGTGATATTGATACGCTGCAGGACCTGGAACAATACCCTGAATTGCTCGCCCTGATCGCTTCAAGTTGATGCTTTACTCGCTGGTAAAACCAATACTATTTTCCCTCGACCCGGAACTGGCACACGATATCAGCCTGCAGGCATTGCAGCGGTTGCATCACGTACTTCCGGTTAGCCGGATCGAGAAACCCGTCCGGGTGATGGGTCTCGATTTCCCTAACCCGATCGGCCTTGCCGCCGGCCTGGATAAAAATGCAGACTATCTCGATGGCCTTGGAAAGCTCGGCTTTGGCTTTATCGAAGTCGGCAGTGTTACCCCGAGGGCACAGCCCGGAAATCCGAAGCCACGAGTTTTCCGTTTATCCCGTTATCAGAGCCTGATCAACCGCATGGGTTTTAACAATAGCGGGGTCGATCACCTGCTGGAACGGGTTGGCGACAGGTCTCGCGACTTTATCCTGGGTATCAATATCGGCAAAAACCTGGACACCCCGGTAGAACAGGCTTTGTCGGATTACTGCCTGGTATACGAAAAGGTTTATCGCAGAGCCGACTACATTACGATCAATATCTCTTCACCCAACACACCCGGGCTGCGCGATCTGCAAAACGAGGCGGCGCTGGAAGAGTTGCTCGACGGAATCAGTCAGTTACGCACCCGGCTCGAAGACCAGCATCAATTCCATCGCCCGTTAGCAGTCAAGCTTTCGCCGGACCTGGATCATGACGCGATCCCGGTGATCGCCGATCTACTGCGTAAATATGCCGTGGACGGAGTGATCGCAACCAACACCACGGTTTCGCGAGACGGAGTGCAGGGACACCGACTTTCCGATCAAAACGGGGGCCTGAGTGGTGCGGCTTTGCGTGACAAATCGCGTCAGCTGTTAAGGGATTTTTACCGCGAGCTGGGTGACGATATACCGATTATTTCAGTCGGCGGTATCGATTCAGTCGAGGAAGCCAATCTACGATTTGAACTTGGTGCTAAACTAATACAACTATACACCGGCCTGATCTATCGTGGCCCGGGATTAGTCAAAACTATCGCTCAATCGCTGTAAGCCTGATCCCCGAACCTGGAGACATACTAAACAATGGATTCAATGGTTTCATTGAAAGATGCACGAGACTACCTGCTGAATCTTCCCGTGCAACTCGACGAGTATCTTGACGACGATTACCGCAAGGGCCTCAACAATCTGCTCGATAAATTCGACGAATTTTTTAATATTGTTGCCAGCATAAACCTGCGTGCCAGCGAAGACAGGATCATCGACGCATCCGAGGCCACCGAAATCAGCGATTACGGTTTTGTCCTGCTGCTGAAATTAATCGATCTGATGGAGCGTCTTGACTTACCCCACAAGCGCAAGGAAGTTGAACAGATATCATTGGTGGTCGCACGCTGGACGATTAGCTATAACGGAACAATAAATTACCTGGAGCCGGTTGTTAACGCGATTGCGCAGCTCGCCAACCTGATGCAGGAGAAGGAGGCTCTACTGGCACTGTCCGAGCTGATAGCAGACATCGTCGATCATTGTTCGCAGGACCTTAAAATGGACCAGGGCGACAGCGAGGAACTCAGACCATGGCGTTTGCTGCACGTCAATCGTGGCATCGTGGCGACTCGCACCCATGATCTCGAAGTTATGAAAAAGGCCTTTGACGAGTTCCTGATTTACTTACCACAGGAAGCAACCGGTTTTTTTGCGGAAGGGATGAAGGAGATGGATGCGCTGGATTACCCGCCTCATGTGCGCAAGGTAATGGAGTCATACTTCAACCAGACCCCTTCCGTGCAAATTCACTAGGCAACCAGGTTCAGGGCTAATCGTTACCCGGATTCAAGGCTGACCAGGTAACCACTGTATTTACGTATATTAATAACACCATTGTCGAGAATCAGGTACTGCCCTTTTATTGCCTCGAGTAAACCTTCGACCTGCGCCTGCTTATCAAGGTTGAAACTATTGACTTTGGCTGGGTACTTGAGCGCCGGGTAATCCAGTTTCACGACCTCACCCGGACTGGCTAACTCCTCGGCATCGTCGACTAATTCAACATCGAGTTCTGCCTTTACCAGCGGCCAGACCGTTGCGTATACCTGGTACAAATCAATTTCGTCAACCTCGTTTTTGAGCATATTGCGCCAGTTGGTCCTGTCGTTGACATGTTGCTTGAAGGCATGCTCTATTAACCCGGCATGATACCGTTTCGATACCCGCAGAATCGGCATTGCCTGGATCGCACCCTGGTCGATCCATCGGGTAGGCACCTGGTTTTCGCGAGTTATGCCGATTTTGACGCCGGAAGTGTTAGCCAGATAAATAATATGTGGGCGCATGCAATGTGACAGGCCCCACTCGGGTTCACGACAGGTGCCCAGGTGAAAATGACATTTTTCGGGTGAAACGATACAGAGGTCGCATTGGGCGAGACTTCTGAAACAGGGATAGCAATAACCCTGGCTAAAGCTTTTCCTGGTGATGCGACCGCAGTGAATGCATTCGATTTGCTGCAGGTAATCAATTCTGACTGGTTTACCGAGCCAGTCGTTCAAGGCCAGCTGCTGACCTCCCAGTTCGAGACGGTAACTGACCGGGCTGGTTGCCTCGGTATGCATCTTGTGCAGGTTACCCTGAAATTTCAACGGCGGCTTTCCAGGCCGAAGACCGATTCGCGCAGTGCGGTGAGCCCTACTTTGCGCCAGCGTGGGCGCTCATCGATGATATCGTTAGCTTCCAGCAGATTAATCGAAAACGCGTTTTTATAGTGCTGAATCACTTCATCCGTCGGCACTGAAAATGGCGGTCCCAGCATTTCCGCCTGATCATATTCAAGCGTAATCAAAAGCATTTTGCTAGCCTGCGGAATAATCGACAGCATATGCTCATAGTAACGCGGGCGGTCGGTGAGCTCCATTGCAATCAGCGCGGCACGGTCATAAACGAAATGGCAGTCACTTAAATCATCACTTCGCAAGTCGTAAAAGTCGCCCTGCAACAGCCTGATATTTCCAGATGTATATATCGCGAATCGATCCGACTCAACACGCTCGAAGTCCAGCGAGTTTTCCTCAAAAAAACTTTCGACTGCCAACTGCGATAGTTCTATGCCAATCACTTCGTAACCCTGCTGTCCAAGCCAGGAAATATCCAGCGCCTTGCCACATAAGGGCAGAAACACAGACGCGCCCGCCGGCACCGTAAAATGCGGCAGGTAGGTTTTTAAATGTTGATTGACGGCAGATTCGTGGAAACCGATGCGATTTTCCTTCCAACGATCCAACCAGTGCTGATTATCGACCATTGGAACACTATACGAGCCTGGTTAAAGAATCTCCACTAAAGCCTGACTTTGACACAGTTACGGCCGTTTTTCTTAGCGACGAACAAGGCCATATCGGCTCGCTTCACCATCGAAGCATAGTCGCCGGTATCGTCCGTAATCGCCGCTAGTCCAATGCTCAGGGTGGCTTTCTTTTCTCCGTAAGCTGTTTTGTAATGTGCGTCGGCAACGAATTCGCGCAGTGATTCGGCAAATTTTTCAGCCGCGTTCATATCTACCCTCGGCAACAATACACTTAGACCATTCTGGCCGTACCGGCCCAGGATATCCTTTTCCTTATCGACCTTGGAG
The DNA here is from genome assembly GCA_029288195.1 of Gammaproteobacteria bacterium. GTDB lineage: Bacteria > Pseudomonadota > Gammaproteobacteria. The sequence goes on from JARFPR010000522.1 coordinate 7,536, forward strand.
AAAATATACTTGACGATTGCTGCGAACACCTTGTAGGCAACCTGGTCACCATCTTCTTCACGCAGCTTGGACAAGCCATCGACTTCAATAATCAGAACTGATAAAGGCTCACCTTCAACCGCGGCGGTACGATACCGATCAACCGCTATCTTATCCGCATTCTCACGACTCATCAGCGTAATAGTTCGCTTGGCCGATTCTTCTTTCTGCTTGATTTCCTCGACCACCTCTTTAGGCACCAGGGTCTGGTCGGAATCGATAAAGGTATGGTCGGTCATCTCCATATCCTTACTCTCCGAAGACGAAGTAGTCATTATTGGAGTCCTGGAAATGTCTTCCGACTTTATGGGGCTGATTACCGGATCAGTCTTCTCCGGCCTGGTTACCGGGTCAGCTTTTTTCGGCCTTATCACCGGATCAGCTTTCTTCGGCTTTATCACTGGATCAGGGACCGTCTTTTCAAGAACCATCGCCGAGTTGCGAGTCGAACGTTTGAAAATCAACATCGCTTGCGCAGCAATACTAACGCTGGCGATCGTATCCAGCTCATCAAAAGGTTCCGATTCACGTCGCAGGCTTATAACGCCGAGCAAGCGGGAATCATTGAACACCGGTACATCGAGACGGTAGGAAATAAAACGCTGCTTTTCCATTCCCAGAAAACCTTTCACGATTTCATGTTCTGAGCTGGTCGTTGCCTGGCGGGTCTGAGTCAACTTGCCAAGCAAGTCCTCTGACCAGAATGTCTTGTCGTCATCCTCAAACAACTCGCCCTCGATTTTATCTGCAACCGGCTTCGGCCCCTGCCCCTCGAGTGACGTTAAAATATAGGAATCGAATTCGATTACCGGCTCGAGATGCTTCTTCAGCAGGGCAATCAACTCCTTGAAGTCGAGAATCCCGCTTAAGGCCATGTCCAGGTCGATTAGCGTAAAAGCCCATAGCTCCTGGCGATTGGTCATACTTTTATTGAGTTCGGTCTGCAGGAACAGCATGCGGCGACTGCGTTCGGTCATATAGCCGATGTAGGCAGCAAGAAATACTGCAGTCGCCAACAGCACCGATACCAGCGAAATCCAGAATCCGGAAACATCGGTGGCAAACATCGCGCCGATAAACAGGAGCACCATTAGCGCATTCAACGACAGCGTGATAACCATGCGCAGCAGTTTCAAACTGCCCAGCCAGATAACTAACAGCACGAATTCCAATGCATGGTAGGCGCTATACTTTTGTGTAAATACCGCAACAATGACGATTGCCATCGCCAACAGGCCATTGCCTATCAGGCGTAGCTTGGGATAGTGAAGCTCGGCCGAAAAACGGCTTAATAATAAATTGGCAAGTGCCAGGATCGCGGCCAGCAGGTATCCATACATGGGGAGCTGGACTTCATGGCCGAAGGCACGGAACTCAAGATAGGCAAAGGAAAGACATAAGAAAAATAACGCACCGAAAGCGATAAGACTGGAACTGCGGCCAAGCTGTTCCTGCATATCCCGATACTTGGATTCGGTGTCCGCTTTCTGGAACTGAATTCCAAATGATTTTTGATACCTGCTGATCAGGTCTTGCGACACTCTGCGTTACCTTTTAAATTTGACCGCGTCATACATAACAGATTCAAAGTCCTGTCTATTTCAAGCGTGATTCAATTGTGTCATCACTATTAGTACGGACTATGTATAGACCATTTTTGAATCCCCGCGTTGCAACGTATTTTGATGCCCCGCAGAACCGGTTTCCTTAATTTCCTGGGAAATTCCCTGAAAATAGGAGAAAGCGTTATCGAGTATAGCTTATTTTCATTATTTTCAAAGGCTTATGTAGTTTTGTTCATATTCCACTTAAGCGCAAACTTCACCCTTTAATATTTTTTGCCCAACGAATACAAGCACTGGCTATACTGGTGGCCGATGCGCTTTCGGGGCCCGGTAGAAACACGATGATCCAGTTACTTTTTCAGCAACAATATTTGTTGTTCGTATTGATCGCCTTCGCATTGATATTCTCGCTGACGTTTCACGAATTCGGTCACGGTAAAGTAGCCTCATTGATCGGTGACGATACCGCAAAACTCGCGGGGCGACTGACGCTAAACCCGATTCCGCACATTGATCCTGTGGGCTTGGTAATGGTGCTACTCATTGGTATCGGATATGCCAAACCGGTACCGACCGATCCTCGCAATTATCGTACTCGCTGGGGAACCCTGATGGTTGCCGCTGCCGGGCCGGGTATGAACCTGTTGCTGGCAATCGTAACAATTAATCTTTATGCACTTGGCGTGAAATTGGGTTGGGCTTTGTTTCAAACCGAGGTCGCTTATTTCTTCTTTACTTATTTGGCGCTGATAAACATGTTGTTAATGTTGTTTAATCTATTGCCGATTGGACCATTGGACGGGAGCTATATCCTGCCATATTTTTTACCGAGAGATATGGCGCTAAAGTACCTGCAGATCAATCAGCGCTATGGGGCCTATGCCCTGCTGGCCCTGATAGCACTCCATTTTCTCGATGTACCGGTTTTTGAAACGCTATGGAAGATTGGCGAATTCATGCTGGGGATCATCCTGCTGGTATAACCCTCTAATGGAAAGCCCTGGGTTTGATGAGTTCGACTGAAACCTCCTGTTCAATTGATCGATCATCTCGACGGAGTAGCAACAGGTTCGCAGCTGATTCAAAATCGAAAACACGTTTCACCAGGATCGAGTGTGACTGATTGACCCTTTGTAAACGGCCAACAACGCTAAGGAAAGGTTGATGGTCGACCAGGCGATAAAACCGCGAATAAATCTGCGGTGTAAAAGCGAGGTTGAAAAATCCGGTTTCATCTTCGAGCGTGACAAATACCATCCCCTTCGCTGATCCCGGGGACTGTTTCACCAGCACCATGCCAAATGCAAAAATATCTTTATCCGCGGGTAATTCAATCAGACGGTTGGCAACGGTAAATTTCTCAACCGCTACCGGGTAGGGCCACTGCTCCTGTTTTATAACCGCTACAGGATGTTTCTTCAGGCTGGTTTTAAAGGCCCTGAAGTCTTTTTGAATCGACTCGAGTTTGGCTTCAGGTTGCCAGTCGATACTGTCATCGACCGTATCCAGCATAGGTTGATAGGGTGCGGCTTCAGATTTCCATAAAGCCTGTGAACGTGAATCCCCGGCTTCAGTGAACAGGTCTGACGCAGCTAAAGCAGTTAGCTGGTCTTTCGCCAAATGACAGTCACGTACGAAATGCTCGAAACTTTGCCAGCCATTTACAGCAATGCGCTGCTGAATTATTTTTTCGACCGTTGTTTCAGAGAGACCATTAACAAGACGAAATCCAAGACGAATAGCATATGGTCTCTGTGACGAAGTTGTTTCGAGCTGGTGATCCCAGTCCGAATGGTTTAACGAAATCGGTAACAGTTGAATACCTTCGCGTCTGGCTGACTGTAACAAGGCATGGGGAGAGTAAAAACCCATCGGCTGTGAATTTAAAACGGAAATATAAAACGCGGCCGGGAAATGACATTTCAGATAACAGGAAGCATAGGCGATCAATGAAAACGAGACCGCGTGAGATTCTGGAAATCCATACTCCGCAAAACCTTTCATCTGCCCGAGTATCTGTTCGGCAAACTCCGGCTTAACATTATTTTCGCGCATTCCTTTCTCAAGCTTGACTAGCAGGGGATTCAAATCCCGGTTAAAGTCCTTGATTCCCCAGGACCCGATTTTCTTGCGCAACTCGTTGGCTTCACCAGCCGTAAAATTGCCCACCGCGATTGCAATACGCATGGCCTGTTCCTGGAAAATAGCAATCCCCAGGGTGCGTTGCAGAATTGGGCGCAGGCGTTCATCCGGGTAAGTAACCGGTTCCAGTCCATTGCGACGTGCCAGGTAGGGATGAATCACATTACCCTGGATTGGACCGGGCCGAATAATCGCAACCTCGATAACCAGGTCATAAAAACAGGCTGGCTTCAAGCGCGGTAACATCGACATCTGTGCACGTGATTCAATCTGGAATACACCAACCGTATCGGCCTTCTGGATCATTTCGTAGGTTGGCTGATCAGCATCCGGAATCGAATCAAGGCTTAAGCGTGTATCGTAGTAATATTCGATATAGTCGAAACATTTTCGGATTGCCGATAACATGCCAAGACTTAAAATATCGATTTTAAAAAATCCCAGTGCCTCGATATCTTCTTTACTCCACTGAATGACGCTGCGTCCTGCCATCGATGCAGGTTCCTGTGGTAGCAGGCAGTTCAGTGGTTTATCCGCAAGCATAAATCCACCCGAGTGAATCCCGAGATGACGTGGGAACCCGTGCAGCATTTCACTGAGTTGCATCCATAACTTCCAGCTGATTTTCGCTGCCTGCGGATTTTCTTTTTCATGATCGTTTTTAAGTGCCATGACAATATTTTCGGTACCGCTGCCACGATAGTATCGACTCGAAGCAATCTTCGACATTTGCTGGAGCAACCTGTCATCGGCCCCCAGCGCCTTGCCAACCGCGCGCAATGATCCTTTACCCCTGAAGGTGATAACGTTAGCCACCATCGCCGCACGATCTCGGCCATAGCGCTGATAAATATACTGGATTACCTCTTCGCGCCGCTCATGCTCGAAATCGACATCGATGTCGGGTGGGTCACCGCGTTCCATGCTGACAAAACGTTCGAACAATAAATCAAACTGATCCGGATTAACCGAGGTTATGCCCAGCACGAAACAAACACTGGAGTTTGCTGCAGATCCCCTGCCCTGGCATAAGATCTGCTGG
>JARFPR010000532.1 GCA_029288195.1 Gammaproteobacteria bacterium
GCTTGAGCCGATGCGTCTTCCTTTATATATGTCATCCCGGCCCCCGAGCCGGGATCCACAAGGGGAGCGCACTGCGTGCGCGATTATTGGACTGGATTCCGGCCTGCGCCGGAATGACATTAATACCTGTCATCTCGCGGCCTGCGCCGGAATGACGCCAGGATATTCTGTTACTGTTTACAGCCTGCGGAATACATTTTTGTCCGTCAAAAAAGTTTTGCGGGCGCTTATGTAGCATCAACCAGTCAGGCGTCGTTGCCACCATTGCTAACCAGGGTTTCCAGGCGCGCGTCGTCGAAGTCGTGCTCGAGTTTTGCGGCGGCTTCATCGACCGCTGCCTGCAAGTCCTTGCCACAGTTAACGACCTCGCGACGCCACTGTTCCAGGTAGGCGTCGGTGCCCGCCATTTTTGCGCGCATTGCCGCCTTGTCGATTGCTTCGGCGAAACGTTCGGTGAGCACGATCTTGGCGGTGTCGCGGCGCTCCTTGGCAATAACCTGGGCCGGGATGTCGCGCCAGTATACGGTTGTGAGTTTAGCCATCAGACAGCTCTCAAATAGTGAATTGGGCTTTCAAAGCAGCGCGAGTATAAAGATGCTCGGGATGCAAATCCAGCATCATGTTTAGCGATCGAGAGGTACGAAAAATATTGTTTACCGTATGTTGATATGAGGCGTAGAATTCCGCGCAGTCTTGAATCGGGATCGGAGTGAATTCAAATGCTTAAAGTAGGTTTTATTGGTCTTGGAAATGTTGGCGGCAAGCTTGCCGGCAGCCTGTTACGAAATGGTGTCGACCTGACGGTCAGGGATCTGGATAACGACATAGCACAACCGTTCCTCGATGGTGGTGCAAAGTGGGCAGATAGTCCCAGGGAAATGGCGCAAAACGTCGATATCCTCATCACCTGCTTGCCCAGCCCGGCCGCCAGCGCGATGGTCATGGAAGCTGAAGACGGCGCCCTGGCGGGGCTGGGTCCGGGTAAGATCTGGGCTGAAATGAGTACCACCGACAAGGACGAGGTGCTGCGCCTCGGTGAAAAGGTCAGGGCGGTTGGTGCCGAGCCGGTTGATTGCCCGGTTTCCGGTGGCTGTCATCGTGCTGCGACCGGTAATATAGCCATCTTCGCCGGCTGCGAACGCGCGACCTTCGAAACCATGCTGCCGCTGTTAACCAAGATGGGACGACGAATTCTGCATACCGGGGAACTCGGTTCGGCCTCGGTGTTAAAAGTTGTCACCAATTATCTCGCGACGGCGAACCTGTTAAGCCTGTGCGAAGCTCTGGTTGCCTCTAAAGTCGCTGGTATGGACTTGAACACGACCTACGAGGCGATTCGAATTTCCTCGGGTAACTCTTTTGTGCATGAAACCGAAAGCCAGGTGATTCTGAATGGCAGTCGCGACATCAGTTTTACCATGGACCTGGTGTGCAAGGATATCGGCCTGTTCAACGATGTCGCCAAACGGGGTGGGCTGGAGCTCGAACTGGCCTCGATGATGCAGCGGATTTTCGAGGAAGGTCAGGAGCGTTACGGGTCGCGTGAGTTTTCACCCAATATCATTAAACGACTCGAGGAAGCTGCAAACGTTGAAGTACTCGCACCCGGGTTTCCGCCGGAAATGGTCGATGATGAACCCGAGGAAGCCGGTTACGAAGTCCAGGTAAAAGGTCGCTAACCAACACGTCATTATTTCGCAAGCGGAATGACAATAAATCTGTCGTGCCGGGCTTGACCCGGCATCCATCACAGAGCTTTCTCGAAAGTGACTCGGAAAGCCGTACGGCTTTCCGATTTGATACCGAGACATTTTGCAATGGATGACGCGGTCCGACGTATCGGGTCACGCCCGGCATGACTGTATGATTATTGGCTAGCTGGCCTGCATGCCACGGCAGCAGCAGGAGGACTTGATCTCGATATCGGACTGGCGCGTCAGTTCGTCGAGACGTGGCTTGATGGCTACGGCCTCATCCAGGCGCCCTAGCCGGGTCAGGCATTCATGGTAACCGTGCAGGCCCCAGATATTGTCGGGATGCTGGTCACAACGCGGTAGTCGATTATGGATACCAAGGTCTGTCTCTTATACACATCTCCGAGCCCACGAGACTTCTCGTGCAATCTCGTATGGCGTCGTCTGCGTGTAAAGGGGGGGGGGGGGGGGGGGGGGGGGGGGGGGGGGGGGGGGGGGGGGGGGGGGGGGGGGGGGGGGGGGGG
>JARFPR010000075.1 GCA_029288195.1 Gammaproteobacteria bacterium
CCCCCCCCCCCCCCCCCCCCCCCCCCCCCCCCCCCCCCCCCCCCCCCCCCCCCCCCCCCCCCCCCCCCCTTTTCAAGCAGAAGACGGCATACGCGATAAGAGAGGTGGTCTCGTGGGCTCGGAGATGTGTATAAGAGACAGTCGCGATCCTGGGAATTCCCCACAAAAATGCCGTAGACCGCAATCATCCCCACCAGGATGCAATCTATTATGCCGGATGGGTTAGCCTGTTCACGCTGCACACGATCTGGCCACTGTTGTGGATCTGGTCAGCAGTTTATCGTCAAGAACCCGGGCGGAGATTCAGTCAGATTGACGGACAGAAGTTCAGCCAGATTAACGAAGATACCGCAATCAATGACAAAGCGATTGCAAAGGAAAGCGACGCAGATTCAGACCAGCGACAGCTGGATGAGGATATTACCGACTCGGTTACCTTGTTGCGGCACAGGCTTGAAGCGCTCGATGACAGGATCAAGCGGATTGAACGGGCAATCGTGGGGGCATCCGAAGCGGCCTAGGCGCTGAGGTTGAAGCAGACGTATGGAATTGATGCTGATCTCGGGCTACACCGCCATCTGTATTGCGGTTTTCACAATATTGAGAATTCCCCTCAACCGATGGACCGTCCCCACGGCTTCAGTCGGCGGGTTGGTGATGACCTTTGCTCTGATCCAGTTGTTGAATTACTACCATCCTTACTCGGATACGAGTCGACCATATGTGGCCACCGCGCCAGCCGCATCCAGTGTAACCGAGCTGGTGGCAGAAGTGCCGATGACGGTCGAGGAGCATAACCTGGTTGCCTGGTTTCATCAGAATAGCCTGTTAGGCCTCAACAAAGGTAGTGTGGCCGAGGTAACTTTCGATAGCATTCCAGGCAGGGTTTTCTCGGGCAGCGTGCGCATGGTAATGCCGACATCGAATGACGGTCAGGCGCTGGTCGAGGATAGCACTTTCTATCCGCCCCCTGAGGCCAGTCAGCCTCGTATTCCAGTGTTGATCAATATTACCGATCCCCGTTACTCATCCTACTCACCGCAGGTTCCGAGCGGTTCCCCCGCACAGGCCGCCGTTTACGGCAAAGAGTTTCACCACCTTGCGGTGGTGCGCAAGACCCTGTTGCGTATGTCTGCGTGGATGAATTACCTTTCTCTGTTCTCCTAGAGCCACATTTAAAAAAAACAAAAACATTCGGCCGGGATATTAGCCGGGTATCCTTGGTTCACCTTTAGATATATCGGGTATCTCGGTGCAGAAATTCCCATGATGATTTCTACTGACCGGCAAACCTTTGACCTGCTCGGGGCAAATTGGCTAGAATCCGCGCTTTCGTTTTACACAGTGTTCGGAGTCTGGCCAGACTGTTTTGCCGAGACTTTTTTTGACAGGAACCAGGAGATATGCAACAAGCCAATATCCACGAAGACGAGCTGGCGGCATCGAGTTACCAACCGGGCTGTCTGTTCTGTGAACTGCCCGCAGATAAATTCGAAGTGCTCGACGAAAACGAGCTGTGTATGACCTTACAGGACAGTTATCCCGTTTCCGAAGGTCACTGCCTGATTATTCCGAGGCGACACGTGCGCGATTACTTCGATATGAACCTGGCAGAAATCGATGCCGCCAATCGACTCATGCATCGCGCACGCGAACGCTTGCAGGCCGATGACCCCAGCATCACCGGATTTAACATCGGTACCAATGCCGGCAAAAGCGCAGGTCAATCCGTGTTCCATGCGCATATACATTTCATTCCACGACGCGATGGCGATCAGCAAGATCCCCAGGGCGGTGTGCGTAAAATCTTTCCCGAGAAAGCAAAATATCGCAAGTAAAAGCATTCACGTTGATGCTAGCGCTTGATTCTGAAGACCTTAATTTCGGACTGAAAGATTTGTCGGGATGTTTCGATGTTCAGGTGCCACAAAAAGTCTGCTGTACCATTTGATCGGGCCTTGGTGGGGTTGCGAGATACTTGTCGGCAGCGGAGTATTCAAAAGGCTTCGACAGCCGTTCGGTCAACTGATGAAACAGCGAGAAATCTTTGTCATAGGCCTGTGCAATGGCCGCTTCGACGAGGTGGTTACGCGGGATCAGCGCCGGATTAGTTGCTATCATTTGATCATGGCGCTCTGTGTCGCTGGTCTGCTCTTGTGCACAGCGCTCCTGCCAACGTGCTAACCAGGCCGTGAAGGATTCGGGGAAATCGAACAACGGCTGAATGATTGCGGCGTTACCGGCTATTTCACTAAGGCGGCGGAAGGCCAGGGTAAAGTCACAACGGTTGCTTTCGAGCAGATCGAGGAAATCCTGTACCAGGGTTTCATCATCCGGCTGGGATGTTGCAAACCCAAGCTTGGCACCCAGCACGGCAAAATATTCCTGCAGGAACAGGTCTGGAAAAATGTCCAGCGCCTGCTGTGCAATCTCGCTTGCACTGTCTTCATCGGTTGCCAATAGCGGCATCAGCGTCTGCGCCAGGCAGGCCAGGTTCCAGTGAGCTACGGCGGGTTGATTGCGGTAGGCGTAGCGTCCACCATGGTCGATGGAGCTATAGACGGCAGCGGAATCATAGCTGTCCATGAAAGCGCAGGGGCCGTAGTCGATGGTCTCCCCGGATAGCAGCATATTATCGGTATTCATGACACCGTGGATAAAGCCCACACCCTGCCAGTGAGCAACCAGCGATGCCTGGCCGCGAATAACTTGTTCCAGCAGGGATAACGCGGGATTCTCCGAGTCTATTTGATCCGGGTAATGTCGGGTGAGGACATGATTGACCAGCAGCTTCAAGCCGTCGATATCGTTTACCGAGGCAAAGAACTGCAGCGTACCGCTGCGGATATGGCTCCTGGCAACGCGGGCCAGGACGCCACCGTCGAGTTTCTGCTCGCGGTAAACGAATTCACCGGTGGTAACGGCCGCGAGCGTTCGACTGGTCGGAATGCCGAGCGCGGCCATCGCTTCACTGACGATGTATTCGCGCAGTATCGGCCCCAGCGGTGCCCTGCCATCACCCCCGCGTGAGAAGGGGGTCAGGCCGGAGCCCTTGAGTTGAATATCGTAACGTTCGCCATCCTCGCCGATCACTTCTC